>CAIQXR010000106.1 GCA_903875815.1 uncultured Actinomycetes bacterium | reverse complement strand
TTTGTCGGAACATTGGTTCTCGATCGCACTAAGTACGGTCGCTACCTCTATGCAGTAGGTGGCAATCCAGAAGCAGCCCGTCGCGCTGGTATTAAAGTTGTCATGGTTCGCATGACTGCCTTTATCGTCTGCGCTTTCCTCGCTGTTATCTCTGGCGTCTTCCATGCCAGCCGCATCGGCTCTGTCGATGGTTCTGCCGGTCACACCATTGTTCTCTCCGGTGTTGCAGCAGCGGTCGTTGGTGGCGTTAGCCTCTTCGGTGGCCGTGGCCGCTTAGCGCACGCAGCAATCGGTGCAATCGTGATCTCAATGATCGATAACGGTCTCGGACTTCTCCAAATGCCAGCAGGGGTTAACTTCCTCGTCCAAGGTGGAGTTCTCCTTCTTGCGGCAACGATCGATGCGCTTGCTCGTCGTCGCGGTGGAGTTGTTAGCCGTAACTAATACTACTGAGAAATGCCCCCTGCTGATTATCAGCTGGGGGCATTTTTATTTGGTCGCTTGCCTAATTACTTGATCGAGCATCTTCTCCGTGAGCTTGCCCGTAAATGTGTTCTGCTGGCTAGGGTGATAACTGCCCACGACTTTCCGCTTAATGCCATCAGGTCCGACAGTTGTGAATGAGACTCCGTGACCGAACTTGGGAGTGGGCTTAGGAATCTCAAAGCCCTGGTCGCGCAATTGAGTGATCAATCCGGTCCAAGCGAAATTTCCCAGAGCAAGAAAAGATCTAGCGGTGGGCATGAGTAATTCGATCTCGCGTTTCATGAAGGGCGCACATGTTGCTTTCTCTTCATTGGTCGGCTTGTTGTCGGGTGGAACACAACGGACGGCGCAGAGAATTCGAGTATCAATTAACTCTTGGCCATCATTTTGAGAGGTGCTGGTAGGAAGCTTTGCTAGGCCCGCTTTGTGGAGCGCGCGATAGAGCCAATCCCCCGAACTATCGCCCGTGAAAATACGCCCAGTGCGATTAGCGCCGTGAGCACCGGGAGCTAAACCAATGATCAGAAGCTTGGCATCATCGGGGCCAAAACCCGGAATCGGCTTGCCCCAATATTTCTCATTCTCATATGCCTTGCGCTTGGTATGGGCGACTTCTTCCCGCCATTCCACTAACCGCGGACAAGCTGTGCACTTCACTACTGCCTTATCTAATTGGGCAAGTGAATTAATCTTCATCGATCTCTTGCGTCATTTCATCAAAGACATCTTCGGCGCCCTCATCTATCGACTCCACGATTTCAGCTTCTGCCTCTTCGGTGGGCTCCGGAATTGGCTCGGATAAGCGCCACGCAATGCCGTCGAGGATATCTGACTCAGATGCAACGAACTCGGTCGCACCGGTTGCAATCAATACACGTGACAAGACGAGTGAGCCTGCAGCAATAACATCGACTCGACCGGGGTGCATATAGCCAAGGGCGGCGATCTCCTCGCGAGACATCAGCGAGAATCGTTGCGCAATTTCATGAACTTTTTGAGCGGGAATGCGCGAGAGGTGAATTGCATGGCGGTCGTACTCAGTAAGGCCAAGTGCAGCGGCAGCAACTGTTGT
>CAIQXR010000105.1 GCA_903875815.1 uncultured Actinomycetes bacterium | reverse complement strand
CGTCGCGGTGGCGAAGTTGAATACATCCCAGGTGAAGAAGTCGATTACATGGACGTTTCACCACGTCAGATGGTTTCGGTTGCTACTGCAATGATTCCATTCCTCGAGCACGACGATGCGAACCGCGCCTTGATGGGCTCGAACATGATGCGTCAGGCTGTTCCACTTATTAAGTCTGAATCACCATTCGTCGGAACCGGTATGGAATTCCGTACTGCAGTCGATGCTGGCGATGTCGTCATCAATAAGAAGCCAGGTGTTGTTACATCTGTCTCTGCTGATGAAGTCACCGTCATGAATGATGACTCAACCACTGAGACTTACTTCCTCGAGAAGTTCACTCGCTCCAACCAAGGCACCAGCCGCAACCAGAAGGTTGTTGTTGCACAGGGCCAGCGCGTTGAAGCCGGTGCAGTTCTTGCAGATGGTCCATCTACCGATAAGGGCGAAATGGCTCTCGGTAAGAACTTGCTCGTGGCATTCATGTCATGGGAAGGCCACAACTACGAAGATGCGATCATTCTTTCGCAGCGTCTTGTACAAGACGATGTACTTACCTCGATTCACATCGAAGAGTACGAAGTCGATGCCCGCGACACCAAGCTCGGACCCGAGGAAATTACTCGCGACATCCCTAACGTCTCTGAAGAAGTTCTTGCAGATCTTGATGATCGCGGAATCATTCGCGTAGGCGCCGATGTTGTTCCAGGCGATATCTTGGTCGGAAAGGTAACTCCTAAGGGCGAAACTGAACTCACACCAGAAGAGCGTTTGCTCCGTGCCATCTTTGGTGAGAAGGCTCGCGAAGTTCGCGATACCTCACTCAAGGTTCCACACGGTGAATCAGGCAAGGTCATCGCAGTAACCATTAGCGATTCAGAGGATTACGAACTTCCTGCTGGCGTTAACCAGGTTGTCCGCGTCTACGTTGCTCAAAAGCGTAAGATCCAAGATGGTGACAAGCTTGCTGGTCGCCACGGTAACAAGGGTGTTATCTCCAAGATTCTTCCGCAGGAAGATATGCCATTCCTTGAGGATGGAACTCCTGTCGATGTCATCTTGAACCCACTCGGTGTTCCAGGACGTATGAACGTCGGTCAGATTCTCGAAACTCACCTCGGTTGGGTTGCGAAATCTGGTTGGAAGCTCGAAGGCAATGAAGAGTGGCAGAAGAACTTGCGCGAAATCGGCGCAACTGAAGTTCCTGCAAACTCTCGCGTTGCTACCCCAGTATTCGATGGAACTAAGGAAGAAGAACTCGTTGGTCTTCTTAATTCCACACTCCCTAACCAGGATGGCATGCGCCTAGTAGGTCCTAACGGAAAGGCTCGTCTCTTCGACGGCCGTACCGGAGAGCCTTACAAGGAGCACATCACTGTTGGATACATGTACATCTTGAAGCTCCACCACTTGGTAGATGACAAGATCCACGCACGTTCAACAGGTCCTTACTCCATGATCACCCAGCAACCACTCGGCGGAAAAGCCCAGTTCGGTGGCCAGCGCTTCGGTGAAATGGAAGTGTGGGCGCTCGAAGCTTACGGAGCGGCATACACACTCCAAGAGCTCCTCACCATTAAGTCCGATGACGTCCTTGGTCGCGTAAAGGTGTACGAAGCGATCGTTAAGGGCGAGAACATCCCTGAACCAGGTATCCCTGAATCATTCAAGGTTCTTGTTAAGGAAATGCAGTCACTCTGCCTCAATGTGGAAGTTCTCTCCTCAGAAGGTGTCGCCATTGAAATGCGCGATACCGATGAAGAAGTCTTCCGTGCCGCCGAAGAACTTGGAATCAACTTGTCACGAGTTGAACCTTCAAGTGTTGAAGAAGTTTAAGGAGAGGGATAAAAAATGTTAGATGTTAACTTTTTTGATGAACTACGAATTGGCTTGGCTTCAACCGACAATATTCGCGAATGGTCTTTCGGCGAGGTAAAGAAGCCTGAAACCATTAACTACCGCACACTCAAGCCAGAGAAGGACGGACTCTTCGATGAGAAGATCTTCGGACCTACTCGTGACTGGGAATGTTATTGCGGTAAGTACAAGCGCGTACGCTTCAAGGGCATCATTTGCGAGCGTTGCGGCGTCGAAGTTACCCGCGCCAAGGTTCGCCGTGAGCGCATGGGACACATTGAGCTTGCAGCTCCTGTAACCCACATCTGGTACTTCAAGGGCGTTCCATCACGTCTTGGCTACCTCCTTGATCTTGCACCAAAGGACCTCGAGAAGGTTATTTACTTTGCTGCATACATGATCACTGAAGTTGATACTGAAGCACGCGAAGAAGATCTTCCTTCACTTGAAAAGCGTATGCACGCTGACAAGAAGAAGATTGAGACCAAGCGTGATGCCGATCTCGATGCACGTCAGAAGAAGCTCGAAGCAGATACTGCTGAGCTCGAAGCTGCCGGCGAGAAGGCTGATGTTAAGCGCAAGGTTCGCGAAGCAGCAGAGCGCGAGCTCAAGCAGATTCGTGATCGCTCGCAGCGCGAGCTCGATCGTCTTGATGAAGTATGGGCACGCTTTAAGAACCTCAAGGTCCAAGACCTCGAAGGTGATGAAGGTTTGTACCGCGAACTCCGTGATCGTTACGGCGTTTACTTCAAGGGCGATATGGGAGCAGCTGCTATCAAGCGCCGCCTCGAGACCTTTGATCTTCAAGCTGAGTATGAGAAGCTCACTGACCTCAGCCAAAACGGTAAGGGCCAGAAGAAGACTCGTGCCATCAAGCGTTTGAAGGTCGTCTCTTCATTCTTGAATACTCGTAACCATCCTGCATCTATGGTGCTTGATTGCGTTCCAGTTATTCCACCAGATCTACGTCCGATGGTTCAGTTGGATGGTGGCCGCTTTGCGACCTCTGATCTCAACGATCTCTATCGCCGCGTTATCAACCGTAACAACCGTTTGAAGCGTCTTGCTGATCTCGGTGCACCAGAGATCATCGTTAACAACGAAAAGCGTATGTTGCAGGAAGCTGTTGACGCGCTCTTCGATAACGGTCGTCGTGGTCGTCCAGTTACAGGTCCAGGTAACCGCCCACTTAAGTCATTGTCCGACATGCTTAAGGGTAAGCAGGGTCGCTTCCGTCAGAACCTCCTCGGAAAGCGCGTTGACTACTCCGGTCGTTCAGTAATCGTTGTTGGTCCACAACTCAAGCTCCACCAGTGTGGTCTTCCTAAGCAGATGGCACTTGAACTCTTCAAGCCATTTGTAATGAAGCGTTTGGTTGATCTCAATCATGCTCAGAACATCAAGTCCGCAAAGCGTATGGTCGAGCGTGCTCGTCCAGTTGTGTGGGATGTTCTTGAAGAAGTAATTGCAGAGCACCCAGTACTTCTCAACCGTGCACCAACCCTGCACCGTCTAGGTATCCAGGCATTCGAACCGCAATTGGTCGAAGGTAAGGCAATCCAGATTCACCCACTCGTTTGTACTGCGTTTAACGCTGACTTCGACGGTGACCAGATGGCTGTTCACCTTCCACTCTCAGCCGAAGCGCAAGCTGAAGCACGCGTTCTTATGCTCTCGTCAAATAACATCTTGTCACCTGCGTCAGGTCGACCAATTACCTCTCCTACCCAGGACATGGTTCTCGGTCTCTACTTCTTGACCAGCTTGCGCGAGAACCAGCTCGGTGAAGGCCGTGCCTTTGGTTCAATCGCAGAAGGCTT
>CAIQXR010000104.1 GCA_903875815.1 uncultured Actinomycetes bacterium | reverse complement strand
GCGCCGCAGCCGTGATCTACTGAGACTACGCGGGCATCTTCTGGTGAAAGTAGGTTGGCGCAGACGCCAAAGGCTGAGCGCAGTGAGCCTGCGATCGGGATGAAGAATCCGCATGAGTGACATGGCTTAGGGGCTTGCTGGGCAATGGGGGCATTTGGTCCTCGATCGCCTTCATACCAACGCTTGCTCGCAAGATCGCGGCCAACGATAGAAAGAACGCGCGCGCGACCTAATCCCAATTCATTGAGCTGGTTGGCGTCGAGCTCTTCATCGCCAGGCAATTCATTAAAGCCAGGGACAAGTCGTTCGTCATCAGCAGATGTCGGCAAGATATCGCCAACGCCGAGATCGCCAGGGAGTACACGATCTTTGTAAGCGACCCATTCAGGTGCAAGGAGTGAATCTTGGCCAGGGAGTAGAACTACATCGCAGACTGTCGTTGACGAACTCTCATCAACTTTGGCGATTGTTACGGCCCAACGCCAGCCACCGTAACCAGGGAGAGCGGCATCAAAGAGATAAGTAGCGATTCGACCAGTGACTTCATCATCCGTGGAATCAACAGAAGTGTCATAAGTGATATCGAGAAGTGCACCAACAAAATCAGGATTGACGGCATCCTCAATTGCAGCAGCGCGCGCTTGGGCCTCTGCCTTAAATGTATCGGTTGCGTTCATAAGTAAAGAGTAAAGCAAAAGGCCCGCGAAATGAATTTGAGTTCATCTCGCGGGCCTTTTTAGGCTTATTTCTAATTTCTCACTGACTAGATGGAGAACACTAGCTCCTTGGGGACTTTTGATCAGCTTCGCTGATTAAAAGTCCATATCTCCGCCACCCTGTGGCGCAGCAGCCTTAGCTTCTGGCTTATCAGCGATCACTGCTTCAGTTGTAATGAAGAGCGCGGCAATCGATGCTGCATTCTGCAATGCAGAGCGAGTTACCTTTGCTGGATCGATGATGCCAGCCTTAATCATGTCGACGTACTCACCTGTTGCAGCATTGAGGCCTTCACCGACTGGACGATTGCGAACTGCCTCAACGACAACTCCGCCTTCTAATCCAGCGTTGATAGCGATCTGCTTGAGTGGAGCTTCGATAGCAATCTCTACGATGCGAGCGCCTACTGCTTCTTCACCGGTGAGCGAGAGCTTAGAGAAAGCAACCTTGCCTGCTTGGAGAAGTGCAACGCCACCACCGGCGACGATTCCTTCTTCGACTGCAGCCTTGGCGTTGCGCACTGCGTCTTCGATGCGGTGCTTGCGCTCCTTGAGCTCTACTTCTGTTGCAGCGCCAGCCTTGATGACAGCAACGCCGCCAGCAAGCTTGGCAAGACGCTCAACGAGCTTCTCACGATCGTAATCAGAATCGCTTGCTTCGATCTCTGCGCGAATCTGGTTCACGCGAGCCTTAATAGCATCTGCATCGCCCGCACCTTCAACGATGGTGGTCTCTTCCTTAGCGACAACGACTTTGCGAGCGCGTCCAAGAAGTTCGATACCAGTCTGATCGAGCTTGAGGCCAACTTCTTCTGAGATAACAGTTCCACCGGTGAGGATGGCGATATCTTGAAGCATTGCCTTGCGACGATCACCAAAGCCGGGTGCCTTCACAGCAACAGACTTAAAGGTTCCACGGATCTTGTTAACGACGAGAGTGGCAAGTGCTTCGCCTTCGACATCTTCCGCGAGAATCAATAGCGGCTTACCGGACTGCATGACCTTCTCAAGAATGGGAAGGAGATCTTTAATGTTAGAGATCTTGGAGTTAGCAAGAAGAATGTAAGCATCTTCGAGCACTGCTTCCATACGATCGTTATCGGTCGTGAAGTAGGGCGAGATATAACCCTTATCAAAGCGCATACCTTCAGTGAGCTCGAGTTCGAGACCAAAAGTGTTGCTCTCTTCGACAGTGATAACGCCTTCCTTGCCGACTTTATCCATCGCTTCAGCGATCATTTCGCCAATGGTTGAATCGGCAGCAGAGATAGATGCAGTTGCAGCGATCTGCTCCTTGGTATCTACCTGCTTAGCCATAGCGGAGAGTTCGTCAGAGATAGCCGCAACTGCCTTCTCGATACCGCGCTTAAGGGCCATTGGGTTTGAGCCAGCTGCAACGTTGCGAAGACCTTCGCGAACGAGTGCTTGAGCTAAAACAGTTGCTGTGGTTGTTCCGTCGCCGGCAACATCATCAGTCTTCTTCGCTACTTCCTTGACGAGGTCTGCACCAATCTTCTCCCATGGATCATCGAGATCGATCTCTTTGGCGATGGATACACCGTCGTTAGTAATTGTGGGAGCGCCCCACTTCTTCTCAAGGACGACGTTACGTCCGCGAGGTCCAAGGGTTACCTTCACTGCATCAGCAAGTGCGTTCATTCCACGCTCGAGTCCGCGACGGGCCTCTTCGTTAAAAGCAATCATCTTTGCCATTGTTGAATAACTCCTCTATTTATTTAAGCTATCTAGTGGTTGAGCTGGTTAGCCTGGAGTCCCTGGATTATCACTCGGACCCCTTGAGTGCTAACGCCAAATCTAGTTCAGGGGCTAAAAGTTGTCCATCCGAGCCTGCTCCAAGGCTCTCCTTGGGGCATGGAAAAGATGAATGCCCCTGCGAAGACCTTGGATTCGGCTTCGGAT
>CAIQXR010000103.1 GCA_903875815.1 uncultured Actinomycetes bacterium | reverse complement strand
AACAACGAGCGCACGCACTCTCCTTTTTCGTGAAATCGACCGGGGAAGGCGAATATCAGAACGGTTGAACCCTAATAGGCGCGAGCCAAAATCCAAAACGGGGTGGGTGTGATTTAGGGCTACTTGGGAGCCCTCAGATAGATCAGATAGGGATGCGGCTTACTCTCGGCCGAACCGGAGCCAGACGAGATAGAGGGAAGCGCCGCAACCAAGGATGAGGCCGCCGGGAAGAAAGAAGGCTGTTCCGAGCCACTTATCGAGCCCCCAGCCAATAGCGCCCCAAATGACGAGGCCAGAGACGAGGTATCCAAAGATGGACCAGAGAGCGCCCTCTTCGTTGCTTGTAGCCAAGGTGGCCTCCCTATTCTCGCTATCGCCTGGTTCTTAGGAACCTGATTGGGGTAATGGTAACTGGAATTTAAGCTTCATAAATGCCCGGATCTCTCCGCCCAGCCAGGCTGCGGTAATAGCTAGCGCGCAGGCGGCAAAGGTAGGGCGATGGACGCTGGCTTCTGAGGTGGTCTGGGAGACCAGGATCAAAAATCCGCCCATGACCAGGACTTTGGTGAAATAGGAGAACATGGCGATCGCCATGGTGGCCATGGGGTCAAGATTGATGGTCAATCGGGAGATCAAGAGGTGGATCGAGAGAAAGATCAAGACCGTCAGCGCCCCGAGGGCTGCGCCCCAAAATCCAGAGTGACCTTTGAGCGCTGTACCAATGACCAAACCGAGAACTGCCACGAGCGCTGCTGGCTTGATGGCACCTCGCCAGAGATCTGCCCCATGTTGATCCGGGTTGGGTTGGGTCGCAAAACGTGCCATGCCTTAAGCCCCTGTCGTTGTGAGTTCGGTGCGCTGACTTCGGGTATTGATCAGAGATTCTCGAATCAAGAGATACGAGGCCAAAGCAATCAGAATCGCGCTGAGTGCTGCCACCCAGAGCGGTTCAAAAGCTGCGACGACAATCGGAACCGCGCAGAGCGCAGTCCATGAATAAACAATCATGGATGTGCGGCGATGTGAGTTGCCGAGCGCAATCAATCGATGATGAAGATGTTCGCGATCTGCTGCAAAGGGTGAGCGACCTGCGCGCAGACGTCGCACAATGGCCATTCCTAAATCGAGGAGTGGAATTGCAAGAACTGCAAATGGCAAGAGAAGGGGAAGAAGGGTCGAACTACTCCCCTGCTGTGTGATGGAGTTGGCGTCAATTTCACCAGTCAAAGTAATCGCAGCTGCCGATAACAAAAGTCCCAATAACATCGCACCAGAATCACCCATAAAAATGCGAGCCGGATGGTAATTGTGTGGCAAGAATCCCAGACAGATTCCGATCACAATTGCTGTGATCAAGGATGGTGCACCCGCGCGATTAAAGCCATTAATAACTGCCAAAAGGTATGAGAAGGCGAAGAAGGCTGCTGCTGAAATAGCAACGATTCCCGTGGCTAAACCATCGAGGCCGTCAACAAAGTTCACGGCATTGATGACCACCATGACAAAGAGCACGGTAATTAATTGGCCAATATTTGTCGGCAAGGTCAAGATGCCATTGATGGGAAGCCAAAGAATTTGCACGCCGTGGAGCAAGAGAATTCCAGCAGCGAGAGCTTGACCAGCAAATTTAGTAATCGAATCGAGATCGTAGAGATCATCGAGCGCGCCCAAAACCATAATGAATGTTCCGGCCAAGAAAATTCCGGTGAGTTCGCGGCCAAATGATTTACTCATGAGCGGCAGATGACTGACGGCAAGAAGTGTCAGTGAGAGTGAGACCCACATCGAAATTCCACCCCAGCGCGGGGTAATGATGGTGTGAACATCGCGAGCGCGCACGCTGATATAGGCGCCAGCTTTCATTGCAATCCCCCGAACAATCGGAGTGATCAGAAAGCAGAGCGTTGCCGCCAGTGTGATTGCTAAGAGATATTCACGCATGAGAAATAAAGGGAGCGGTCGCCGACTACTTCTGCGGGTAGACCGGGAATTTTGCGGTGAGGGCGTGAACATCGCTGCGGATAGCAGCAGCCTTGCTCTCATCGCCGCCATCGCGAATCGCGCGAGCGATCAATGAACCAATCTCCTTCATTTCAGGAATTCCCATACCTTGAGTTGTGGTCGCAGCTGTTCCTACGCGAACGCCGGATGTAATTCCTGGCTTCTCTGGATCGTACGGAATGGAGTTCTTGTTCAAAGTAATTCCAGAGAGACCACATCGCTCATCCGCTACCTTGCCGGTGATGCCGGTGGAACGAATATCGATGAGAGCTAAGTGAGTTTGGGTACCGCCAGAAACGCTGCGCATACCTTCGGAAACCAGAGTGTCAGAGAGCGCCTGCGCATTAGCAATAACATTCTTGGCGTACTGCTGGTAGGCAGGTGTTGCAGCTTCCTTGAGTGCAACTGCCTTACCGGCGACTGCGCTCATGATTGGTCCGCCCTGCATTCCTGGGAAGACAGCTTTATCAATCGCAGGTGCGTGCTCGGCCTTGGACAAGATCATGCCGCCACGAGGTCCGCGCAAAACTTTATGGGTAGTGAAGGAGACGACATCTGCATAAGGAACTGGTGATGGGATTGCTTTTCCTGCAACCAAACCAATGAAGTGCGCGGCATCGACCCACATGATTGCGCCGACTTCATCGCAGATGGAGCGAACAGTTTCGAAATCGATCAAGCTCGGGTAAGCAGTGGCGCCAGTGCAGATCATCTTTGGCTTGTTGGCAATGGCTAATTCACGAAGCTCGTCATAGTCGATCAATTCGTTATCTTGGCGAACGCCATAAGAAACAATGTTGAACCACTTGCCCGAGAAGTTCACTTTCGAACCGTGGGTGAGGTGACCGCCGTGCGGCAGTGACATCGCAAGGACGGTATCGCCAGGCTGTGTGAATGCTTGATAGACCGCAACGTTTGCACTCGCACCCGAGTGTGGTTGCAAGTTGGCATGCTCTGCGCCGAAGAGCGCCTTGGCGCGTTCAATACCAATCTCTTCTACCTTGTCGACTTCTTCGCAACCGCCGTAGTAGCGCTTACCGGGATAACCCTCGGCATACTTATTGGATAGCGTCGAGCCCAAAGTGGCCAGAACGGCAGGCGAGGTGAAGTTCTCGCTGGCGATCAATTGCAGATTTTT
>CAIQXR010000102.1 GCA_903875815.1 uncultured Actinomycetes bacterium | reverse complement strand
GTTGATGCAATAACGCGAGAGGTAAAGGTCGATGCATTCATACCGTGCTCGGCAGCAGAAACGAAGTAAGCGTCCACAGCACGAACATGCTTAGGATCTGGCTCTCCGCGCCAGCGAATCATCATGCGCTCAACAACAGTGTGCGCCTTATCAATTTCAGATTGTGGAATTGCTGGCGCAGTGCCGCGCGCAGCTTGTGCCACGTAGGAGAGGACCATGACTGATGTGCGAGCAAGATTGCTACGTGCTTCTTCATCAGAAATATCGAGGAGTGGCTTCAGGCCCCATGCAGGTGTGAGCATGGCAATTGCGGATTGAACATCGACGCGGACATCGCCAGAGTGAACCGGAATGGGGAATGGTTCTGCTGCTGGAAGTCCTGGATTAAATTCATCATCGACCAAAAGTCCCCAGACATTTCCAAAAGTGACTTTGCCGACCAGATCATCAATATCAACGCCGCGGTAGCGAAGGGCGCTGCCTTCTTTATCGGGCTCAGCAATATGAGATTCAAATGCAATGACGCCTTCTAAGCCAGGCTTGAAATCTTCAGACACAGGGACTCCTTGATCATGCCCCCATGAGATGGGGGTTACTGCTCCGTATTCTCCCCCTGGCCTCGCCTCTTGCCAACTCTTTTCCCCTGGCTGGCGAGTGAAGGGAAAGTGACGTTAGATACACCTATGAGTGAATTGGGCAATCCGGTCGAGGCAGGCGCAATGGATCGTGAATCTATTCGGGCCATGCGCCGTTCCTATGGGATCGCAGGGCTCGCTGAGGACGCGGCTTTAGCCAACCCCATTGATCAGTTCCGCCAGTGGTTAGTGGAAGCTGCGGCCAACCCCATCATTGTCGAAGCAAATGCCATGGTCTTGTCGGTCAGCAACCTGGATGAAGATTCATCAGGACATATCTCTTCGCGCACCGTCCTTCTCAAAGATGTTACAGCTGACGGATTCTCGTTCTTCACCAATTATCAATCGCGCAAAGCTCGCGCGATGGCAACGCATTCGCAAGTGACCCTGCTCTTTCCTTGGTATGCGATGGAGCGACAAGTCTCGATCTCTGGTCTTGTGGAAAAACTTCCCGCATCGGAAAGCGATGACTATTTTGCCTCCCGCCCATGGGGCAGTCAGATCGGGGCTTGGGCGAGCACCCAATCTGCGCCACTGGCATCTCGCGAAGAGCTCGAAGCGCGCTATGCCGAACTCGCCGCAAAATATCCCGAAGGTTCAGTTGTTCCACGCCCAGAACATTGGGGCGGATACCTCGTCCGTCCGACTACGATTGAGTTCTGGCAAGGGCGCCACTCCAGGCTCCATGACCGACTTCTCTATATTCGCGAAGCCGATACATGGAACCGATCCCGTCTCTATCCGTAAGCCTTACTAATTATTTACACCACTTAACTGGAGAAAACCATGAGCGATACAACTATTCAGATTCCTGACAATCTCAAGCCCGTTGATGGTCGATTTGGTTGTGGTCCTTCCAAGATTCGCCCCGAAGCACTCGATGCACTTCTTGCACAGAAGAAAGTTCTCGGAACATCCCACCGCCAAAAGCCAGTCAAGAGCGTTGTCGGTCGCGTGCGCGCTGGTCTCGCTGAACTTTTCAACCTTCCTGAAGGTTATGAAGTTGTTCTCGGCAATGGTGGCTCTACCGCCTTCTGGGATATCGCAACATTTGGATTGATCGAAAAGAAATCTCAGCACCTGGTCTTTGGTGAGTTCTCCTCTAAGTTCGCTGCCGCTGCAAAAGAGGCGCCATTCCTCGATGAGCCAACCGTTATTAAATCTGAGCCTGGCACTCATCCAGTCGCTGTTGCTGAGGCCGGAGTCGATGTCTACGCCTTTACTCACAACGAGACAAGTACTGGCGTATCTATGCCGATCATTCGCCCAGCTGGCACTGAAGGCGCACTCGTACTTGTCGATGCAACATCTGCTGCTGGTGGCCTCGATGTTGATCTCGCGCAATGCGATGTCTATTACTTCGCTCCTCAGAAATCTTTTGCCTCCGACGGTGGTCTCTGGATTGCGATCATGAGCCCAGCAGCTATTGCTCGGGTAGAGAAGATCAAGGCATCGGGTCGTTGGGTACCAGCCTTCTTTGATCTCACTATTGCGATTGAAAATTCCCGTCTCGATCAGACTTACAACACTCCAGCTCTTGCCACTTTGATTCTGCTCGCAGAACAGATTGAGTGGATGAATAAGAATGGTGGGCTTAAATTTGCCGCTGGCCGTAGCGCGGATTCCTCTTCCCGCCTCTATTCGTGGGCTGAGAAGAATGCACTCACCACACCATTTGTAGAAGATCCAGCTGCCCGCTCTAATGTTGTGGGCACCATTAACTTTGATGACTCCATTGATGCCCTCGAGATTGCCAAAATCTTACGCGCCAATGGCATTGTTGATACTGATCCCTATCGCAAGTTAGGTAAGAATCAATTGCGCATCGGTATGTTCCCAGCGATTGAGCCAGCGGATATCAAGGCACTCACTGCCTGCATCGACTATGTCGTTGCTGAACTAAAGAAGTAATAATTAAGCCATGAGTTATAAAGTGCGGCGATGGGTCACTGTCGCCGTACTCGTGGGCGTAACGCTCTTAATAATCGCTAAGCAGCGCTAAATTCTGCCAGCCGCTTGCGCGCCACAAAATAGATAATCACTGCAGCAAGAGATGTAATTAGTCCGCACGCTGCAACGCTTTCACGCACGCCAATCAGGTCAGCGAGCCAACCCACGAGTGGTGCGC
>CAIQXR010000101.1 GCA_903875815.1 uncultured Actinomycetes bacterium | reverse complement strand
CGCTAAGTTGCGCACCGAGGTGGATGCCTTGATGGAGGCCAATCCCCCTAAAGGCCTTATGCGACGCTCTAAATCCGAGATCATCATCTATCCCACGGAGTAGTTATAGGGTTAGCGCATGACATCACGCGACGCGCTTAAATCCGAAATCCTTAATAAGGCAGTAGTCCACGGCAAAGTTATTTTGTCTTCCGGCAAAGAAGCCGATTACTACGTCGATCTTCGTCGTGTCACACTCGATGCAGTAGCTGCCCCACTTGTTGGCGAAGTAATGCTCGATCTCACCAAAGATTTAGATTTCGATGCCGTTGGTGGTCTCACACTCGGCGCAGATCCAGTTGCCACAGCGATGATGCATGTTGCTGCTCGAAGCGGTCGCACGTTAGATTCTTTTGTAGTTCGTAAAGCCGAAAAGGCGCACGGACTTCAGCGTCGCATTGAAGGTCCCGATGTAAAGGGTCGTCGCGTTTTGGCCGTGGAAGATACTTCAACAACTGGTGGATCAGTTATGACCGCAGTAGAAGCACTTCGCGAAGCTGGCGCAATTGTTGTTGCCGTTGCCGTCATCGTCGAACGCGGCGCAGCTCCACTGATCGAACAAGCTGGTTTGGAATACCGCGCTGCTTATCAGTTAGCGGATCTCGGTCTCTAAAAGCTTGTAAGTAATTTTGTAAGTAATTACAAAATTACGAGAGCTGGGTGCGAGAGCGCCACTCTTTAAAGACTTCAAGAAAGACTGGCACGATCGTTACCGCTGCAACTACCAAAACGATGTAAGTCAGGTATTTGGTGATGAAATCAGCGAATGATTTTCCGGCAGCAAAGCCGACCCAGATAAAGATCTGAGTCCAGAGCATTGAGCCGATCAAATTCCACGTAAAGAATTTTTTGTATGGGACTTTGATCATTCCTGACACTGGATTAATAAGTCCGCGCACAACTGGAACGAAACGACCTAAGACAATTGCCTTCGATTGACCGTACTTGGTGATGTATTTCTCCGCCGCCTTGAGCTTTTCGATATGGAAGAAACGACCTTCGACATCTTTAAAGACGCGCACTCCAAAGTGCCATCCCAAGAAATGTCCGATCTGCGAACCAATGATGGCTGCGATAGGAGCGCCAATCGCGAGTTCAATAACACTGAAGTGATGGTGACCAGCTGGGACACCAATACCGGCAGCGAAGAGGCCACCGCTCAGGAGCAAGGTGTCTCCTGGTAGTCCAATGATCAGCGGCAGGGCAGTCTCTGCAAAAAGGACGCCAAAGGCGATCAGGAGGGCATAGTTGGAGGAGAGCGCGCTTGTGATGTTAATGAAACTCATAATCCCTTCAGCCTACCTTCCGAACCGCCCCCCGTCTGTGTAACCTTTCACCTCACGTGTCCATCGCAGTACACCTCAGAGGAGAAACTCGTGCCTTCAGTTCAAGTAACTGGCTCAAACCTGACATATGTATATGTCGTCCTAGGAATCTCGCTCGTAGCGCTCGCAATCGCCTACGGCCTTCGCGCCCAAGTCTTGGCCGCCGATGAAGGTACCGAGAAGATGAAGGAGATCGCCGCCGCCGTTCAAGAGGGCGCCGCCGCATATCTCCACCGTCAATTTAAAACACTTTCGTATTTCGTAGGAATCGTCTTCTTCCTACTCTTCGCTCTCCCCGGCCATACCGATATTCGCGTCGGTCGCTCGGTCTTCTTCCTTATTGGCGCCGCATTCTCGGCGCTCGTCGGATACAACGGCATGTGGCTCGCAGTTCGCGCAAACGTGCGCGTCGCTGAAGCTGCTCGCCAGAAGTCATCCGAAGGCGCAGTCAAGATTGCATTCCGCACCGGCGGCGTTGTCGGTATGACAACTGTTGGTCTCGGACTTCTTGGTGCATCTCTTGTTGTGATTATCTATCGCGAACAAGCACCATCTGTTCTCGAAGGTTTTGGTTTTGGCGCTGCAATGCTCGCGATGTTCATGCGCGTGGGCGGCGGTATCTTCACCAAGGCTGCTGACGTCGGAGCCGACCTCGTCGGTAAAGTCGAAAAGGGAATTCCCGAAGATGACCCACGTAACCCCGCAACCATTGCTGACAACGTCGGCGATAACGTCGGTGACTGCGCCGGTATGGCAGCAGATCTCTTCGAGTCTTACTCCGTAACACTCGTTGCAGCGCTCATCTTGGGTAAAGCTGGCTTCGGCGATGCTGGTCTGATCTTCCCGTTGATCGTTCCTGCTATCGGAATCGTTACCGCAATCATCGGTATCTTCATTACTCGCCTTCGCGCAACCGATCGTTCTGCAATGCAGGCAATCAATCGTTCTTTCTTTGCCTCCGCCATCATCTCTGCAGTACTCGTTGGCTTTGCAACATTTACTTATCTACCTAAGTCACTCAAGCAAATGTCTGGCCTCTCCACTGCAGCTGCTGGCGTTGGCGTTAACCCACGCACACTTGCATTTGGCGCAGTATTAATTGGTATCGCACTTGCTGCAGCAATTCAGTTGTTGACTGGCTTCTTTACTGAAGTGGGCAAGCGTCCCGTAAATGACGTTGCTGCTTCATCAAAGACTGGCGCTGCAACCGTAATTCTTGCGGGTATCTCAGTTGGTTTTGAATCTGCTGTCTACTCAGCACTTCTCATTGCAGCAGCAGTATTTGGTGCATTTGAACTCGGTGGCGGATCAATCACCTTGTCACTCTTCGCCATCGCACTCGCTGGTACTGGTTTACTCACCACCGTCGGCGTTATTGTCGCGATGGATACCTTCGGACCCATCTCTGATAACGCACAAGGCCTTGCGGAAATGTCTGGCGATGTTAAGGGTGAGGGCGCACAGATTCTTACTTCACTCGATGCGGTCGGAAATACCACCAAGGCCATCACCAAGGGAATCGCGATTGCAACTGCAGTACTCGCTGCGACTGCGCTCTTTGGTGCATTTACCGATGCAATTAAGCAAGCAGTTACCGATGCAGCTAAGAGCGTCACTGATCTTCAGTATCAAGGCATTCTCGATATCGCAAACCCTCGCAACTTGGTTGGTTTGATTATCGGAGCTGCTGTGGTCTTTATGTTCTCCGGTCTTGCAATCAATGCCGTCTCTCGCGCAGCAGGCGCAGTTGTTCACGAAGTTCGCGAACAATTCCACTTGCACCCAGGCATCATGGCAGGCACAGAGAAGCCAGAGTATGGCCGCGTTGTTGATATCTGTACTCGCGACTCGTTGCGCGAACTAGCAACACCAGGACTTCTTGCAGT
>CAIQXR010000100.1 GCA_903875815.1 uncultured Actinomycetes bacterium | reverse complement strand
GGTGGTTAATTTCCACGTGCTGGAAATCGCAGCCACCACAACCATCGGGGCGGGCGAAAGAACATGGGGCCGTGACGCGATGCGGTGAAGCCTCGAGGACTTCCACTACGTCGGCTCGACAAAGTTTTGAGGTCACTTGGGTGATTTCCACAAGGCATTTCTCGCCCGTCAATCCGTGGCGGACAAATAGGACGCGACCTTCGTGACGCGCCACGAAATGGCCACCGTGAGCCACTGGGCCAATGATGACCGTCAGGCGATCACCAACAGATAGCGAACCAGAAGTGTGAATCGGGCGATCGGTATCCTGCGAATTTGGCTCCATTTGGCCTAGCCTATCTAAAAACTAAGAGTCATTAGGTGTAAGTTCATCCCGTGCATGTAGTCATTATGGGTTGTGGTCGTGTTGGTTCGGGTCTTGCAACGGCCCTCGAGGCGGCTGGACATAGCGTTGCAGTCATTGATCAAAGTCGCGAAGCTTTCCGCCGACTAGGCGCTGACTTCAAAGGCAAGACAATTGCTGGTGTCGGTTTTGATCGCGACACCTTATTAGAGGCAGGTATTGAGAAGGCGGATGCCTTCGCAGCGGTCTCTAGCGGCGATAACTCCAACATTCTTGCGGCTCGAGTCGCTCGCGAAACTTATGGAATCGCCAACGTGGTCGCGCGTATTTACGATCCAGAACGTGCTGAAATTTATCAGCGACTAGGAATTCCCACCGTTGCTACTGTCCTATGGACAACGGACCAGATCATTCGCCGAATCGCTCCCGAAGGCTCTCACTCCGAGTGGCAGGATGCCAGCGGAATCGTCTCGCTCGTGGAAGTTCCGATTCATGCTGATTGGTTTGGAAAGCCAGCTTCGCTGATCGAAAAGATTGCTCCTGCTCGCGTTGCCCTTATTACCCGCTTGGGCGAAGGCATGGTCCCCACTCAAAGTACCGTCCTTCAAGAGGGCGATATCGTCCATTTAATTATTCGTAATGATCAGATATCCATCGCGGAAACCGCTCTTGCTCGATCACCGGAAGAGGCTTAAGCCATGAGAGTTGCAATTATCGGTGCTGGAAATGTCGGCCGTGCTATCGCTCGCGAACTTCTCGGAAATAACCACCACGTCCTTCTCATTGACCGCGATCCCAAAGCGCTCAAAATGGATAGCGTCCCTAATGCCGAATGGCTGATGGCCGATGGCTGCGAAATTACTTCCTTGGATAATGCCAAGCTTGATGCCTGCCAGGTTTTGATCGCTGCAACTGGAGATGACAAAGTAAATCTCGTCGCTTCGCTGCTTGCTAAGACTGAATATGGCGTTCCGCGCGTTGTCGCACGCGTCAATCATCCAAAGAATGAATGGCTCTTCGATCAATCATGGGGCGTTGACGTCGCCGTCTCCACTCCCCGCATTATTGCTGCCATCGTTGAAGAAGCGGTCAGTGTCGGAGATGTTGTTCGCCTCTTCTCACTTCGCAAGGGCGAAGCCAGCCTTGTTGAAATCACTCTTCCGGACGGCGCGAAGGCCTGCGGCCGGACAGTTGAAGAGGTGGAACTACCTGAAGACTCCACTTTGGCGGCAATTGTTCGTGATGGTCAGGTGATTTCTCCAGCCCCACATGATCTCTACTCAGCCGGCGATGAACTTCTCTTTATTGCCACCGCTCTTGCTGAAAGCAAACTCAAGGAGTGCTTCATCTCCGCTTAGTTGGGAGATTTATTTGGAAGGCTTTGCGGTGGGAACTTTTCGCAAAATCTGCCATGTCAGCCAAGCTGTTGCTGCAAAGAGCGGCGTTCCCATGACTAATCGCGCAGTCCCGAGCAAGCCGATATTTCCAGATTTGTAGAGCGGATACTGAACGAGTAAGCGCGAACCAAAGAGTGCTACCCACACCCATCCCGCGCGAGCATATACTTTTTTGCGAGCCGAAACTTTACGCCAGTGAAAATCCTCGCCAAGAATTGGCCCCAACATGATTCCCAAAAGTGGCCAGCCTGCAATGTTTGCCACGGTGTAGGCCGCGGCGTAACCAATATTGATCCAGAGTCCGGGGAGATAAAAATCAGCAGCTTTCCCGGTATGACGGGAGAGCAACGCGCAGATCGCTACGCCAAAGAGTCCCGATAAAGCATGTTGAATCGTTTCGCGTTTGATTAGCCGCGCAATCGTAAATACTCCAGCAACAATGAGCGCTGCTATCAGCGAACTATTGAGTGACTTAGTGATGGTGAATACCAATAAGAAGAGGAGTGAGGGTAAACCGGAATCTAATAATCCACGCTTGCCGCCTAGTGCACCAAGAACTTTGTCGCGGTCCTCGCTGTGGTTTTCGTACTCGCTCATTGCCCCACCCCTGAAGATCCGAATCCGCCAGCACCTCGATCGGTCCCAGGCAACTCTTCGACTTCGATAAATTCTGCGCGTTCCACTTTTTGAATGACGAGTTGAGCGATTCGATCGCCCTTCTTAAATGAGATTGGTGTTGTGCGATCATGATTGATGAGAATGATCTGAAGTTCGCCGCGGTAGCCAGCATCAACAGTCCCTGGTGTATTGACCATTGAGACGCCATGCTTAATCGCTAACCCGGAGCGGGGGTGGACCAACGCAACGTAACCATCTGGCAGGGCGATCGAAATGCCCGTAGGAATCAGCGCCCGCTCCCCTGGTTGAAGTGTGAAATCAATACGTGAGGCGAGATCGGCGCCAGCATCGCCAGGCTTGGCATAGGACGGAAGTGGAACGCTGGGATCTAGTCGAGTGATGAGGACGGGAAGGCGCGCGTTCATGGATTAATCTCAAAATCTGGATCAACAAATGCGAGCAGTTCAGGATGCTTTGTCACATGATCGATATATTCCTTGGGCGCATTCTCCAAGAAGTGCTGCATCGGAACGATGATGTAGAGCGCTGAAGCTTTGACTGCAATCGGGCCATCAAAAGAATTCAATCGCCCCACTGCAGAGCTATAAACCTTTCGGCCAATTTGCCCAGTAATTTCTGCTGTGATGTAAAGCGTGGCGCCGATCGGAACTGGCAAGAGAAAGTCGGTCTCGAGTCGGGCAGTAACTCCTGGGGCGCGGATCAACCACATCAATTTACCTAGCGCCTCATCGAAAGCTAATGAGAGCAACCCGCCATGTGCAAGACCGGGGGCGCCTTGATGATTCTCTGTGACAACAAAGGTGGCTGTGATATCCAGCCCCTCGCCAACATAAGCCTCCAAATGAAGACCGGTGGGATGGAGTTCGCCACATCCAAAACAATGTCCGAAGTGAGATGGAATCTTTGTTCCTGAAGCTGGCGCCAGCGCATGACGCTCGGGAACTACAGCACCTTGCGGCGGGACGGTACTTGGAATTCTGCTCACGAGTGAAGGATATATCTGATGCTGATCTGAAGTACCGTTCTACCCATGGGTAAGCGAGTAAAAAGATGCAGAGTCGATTATGGGGCAACTATCTACCGCGAAAAGATGACGTGGCCGCTCTGGCTCTGGGCATTTCTCATCTTCATGTTGGCCTCACTCTCACTTGCACTGTGGGCAGCCGCTGGCACATCCCCCGCCAGCATCCTGAGTATCGCCGAACTCCTACTGTTGATCTTCGCACAGCGGAAAAGCGCGCTCTCCATTTCAGTCACTAAAGGTTGGCTCATCGTGGGAAAAGCAGCAATTCCCCGCGCACATATTCATAGCTTTGTACCGCTTTCCGCGGTAGCGATGAAGGAAGCTCGTGGCCGAGATTTTGACCCAGCGGCCTTTTTGGAAATCCGCTTTTGGGTAAAAGGTGGAGTTAAAGCCATGCAACGAGATCCAAAAGACCCCACTCCTTATTGGTTATTAAGTAGCAGGGCCCCTGAAGATTTAGTTCGAGCGTTAGACCTTCGATCAATTTCCGATCATTAACTGATCATTAACAGATCAGCAGCAATCCTTATTCACAATCCTTACAGACTGCTTTAGCGCCCTCACCCTTAGCGAGCTGGGTCATGTGGTGAACAAGGAAGCAACGTGAGCACGTAAATTCATCTTGCTGCTTAGGCACGACTCGAACAGTGAGTTCTTCACCGGAGAGATCGGCGCCAGGAAGTTCTAGGCTTTCAGCCGCTTCTTCTTCATCGATATCGACAGAGCCAGATTGCGCATCGGCGCGACGGGCTTTGAGTTCTTCGAGCGACTCTTCATGTAATTCTTCATCGGTTTTTCGGGGCGTGTCGTAATCAGTTGCCATGACGCCTCCATCTCATATTTCTCGTCAAACACCATTACAGAGTTCGATCGGGGTTATTTACCCCACAGGGCGGATAGTGTCCTAAAAGAGGGCTATCTACCTAATCAACCCACGGCGTGTCGAGATTATTCCCATAACCTTCACAGACGGTTAATGGTGGGCTCTACTTAGGATTTAAGTTCTGCACCTTCACTCTTGCGATCCAAGAGCGTCTTTAGTCGAATCGGATTTTGACCACGGGCTTCGAGTCGCTCGAAGTGGGCCTCGCGCTTATCGTTGAACCGAGCGACATCCTCAGCGGCCTTTTCCAAGAACTCAGCGAGTTCGATTCTCGCCTGCTCGCCATCTGCATCAAGTCCCTCAAGTTCGAAGACATTCCATGCGCGCAGAACGGGATTGACGACATCTTCTAGGTGAAGTTGGAGATCGTAAATTCCCGCCAAAGCGATTCCGACCGACTTGCGACCCCAGCCAGGCATACCGGCTCCTGGCATCTGGAAATTGGTCACGACATCTGTGATGGCGCGCATCGCAGCATTGGGTTCCATTTCAATCGCGGCTCCAAGGAGATTGCGATAGAAGAGCATATGGAGATTCTCATCGAGTGCCACACGAGCCAACATCTGCTCGGCTATCGGGTCTTGTGAAATTTTTCCAGTATTGCGATGTGAAATTCTGGTAGCTAATTCTTGGAATGAGACATAGGCAACTGTGTGGAGCATGTCATTGTCATATGGCGTTTGATAGCCCACCTGCATATGTGCCATCCGAAGATCTTCTAGTTCGTCCGGATTAACGCCACGAGTAGCCATTAAATAATCGCGCAGAACAATGGAGTGGCGACCTTCTTCAGCGGTCCAACGTCCGATCCAATTGCCCCAGGCGCCGTCGCGGCCCATCGAGATTGCAATTTCCGTGTGGTAACTCGGAAGATTATCTTCTGTCATCAAGTTGAGGACTAATGAATCCTGAGCAATCGAAGTGAGCTTAGAATCTTTCGCTTCCCAGGCATCGCCATTAAGTGGGCCAGCGAAGGTGCGACCTTCTGACCATGGAACATACTCGTGTGGATACCAATCACGAGTCGTGGAGATATGGCGGTTTAATTCTTTCGCAACGACCGGCTCGAGATCACGAATAAGACGAGACTGAATTTTTGGATCGATCGAAGCCATGGCTGAAAGGTACCCCATGGGAGGTGGTTACTCGCGAGTTAGATCACGCAATTTCTCGGTTCGTTCTTTTGCTACCTGAGCGCGCCAGCGAGCAATATCACCGTGATTCCCTGAAAGCAAGACAGGTGGCACCTCTAAACCTCGCCACACTGGTGGCTTGGTGTAGCTCGGGTATTCCACCAAAGTGCCATCTTGGTCGCGCAGAGAGTGGGACTCCTCCTCCAGCGATGCAGGGTTTCCGATTACACCAGGAATCAATCGAATGATCGCCTCCATGATGACCAGCGTTGCCACTTCGCCGCCATTTAATACGTAATCTCCGATCGACACTTCGCGAACTCGGAAATTCTTTTGAGTTCGGTAATAGTCGGTCACGCGAATATCAATGCCTTCATAACGGCCGCAAGCGAAGATTAAATTCTCGCGCGTCGCCAATTCCTCAGCCATCGACTGCGTGAACTTTTCACCAGCAGGAGTAAGAACGATCAAGTCATAGAGTTGATCAGAATCCCTGGCAATCGCATCAATGGCGGCGCCCCATGGTTCAGGGAGCATGACCATTCCCGCTCCCCCGCCATATGGGGTGTCATCCACGGTGTGATGGTTGTCGTCGGCTTGATCACGAAGATTATGTACAACGATCTCTACTAGGCCTGCTTTTTGCGCTTTGCCGATCAATGAGAGGTGGAGCGGATCGAAGTACTCCGGAAAAATACTGATCAGATCGAATTTATTCATCAGTCGTTTCGCTCTCTCGGGTAGAAGCGATAATCGCAGCAGAATCATCCAACAGTCCAGCTGGGGGTGCAATGATTATTTTTCGCGACTTGATATCGACGGTAGGGACAATCTCATAAACAAAGGGAATCAGGATTTCGCGGCCGTGATAATCAACAGCTAAGACATCTTGACCGGGCAGATTCACTACATCTTTGACTGGACCAACGGCCTGGCCATCTTCTGTTTCGACGGCGCAACCGATCAATTGTTGGACGTGATAATCGTCTTCATCATCTAGTTCTTCTTCGATATCGACTTCGGCACGAAGAAGCACATCACGGAGTTTTTCTATGGCGTTGCGATCATTAATGCCCTCAAAACCGAGCAAGATGATTCCATTGTGAACGCGAACCGAAGAGACTGTTAGTGGGCCAAAAGATGTGGGCTCTGTCGCTAAGACAGAGCCCACATAGAAACGTTCTTCTGGCATATCGGTGCGGACTTCGATAGTCGCTTCACCGAGTACTCCGTGAGCGCGCCCAATGCGAGCGACGGTCAGGAGCATTATTAACGAGCCTCGTCAGCCTCGATGAGATCGACGCGGATAGAGCGACCTGCAAGTGCGCTGACGACAGTACGAAGTGCGCGCGCGGTACGGCCATTACGACCAATTACCTTGCCGATATCCTCGGGATTAACGCGTACTTCTAGCGTTGTTCCGCGGCGGTGGTTCTTCTCTGTGATGACAACATCTTCAGGATTATCCACGATGCCTTTGACGAGATGCTCGAGCGCCTCATCGATCATAATTATTCAGCTGCGCTTTCTTCTGCTGGTGCTTCAGCAACAACTTCAGCCTCAGCTGCAGGAGCTGCAACTTCTTCAGTAGCAACTTCTTCAACTGCTACTTCTTCGGCAGCAGGTGCTTCAACAACTGGAGCGGCTTCTTCAACGACAGGGTTTGCCTTTGCAGCAAGCTTGTCGGCAGCCTTCTTCTTCATTGTTGTTGCGCCATCAGCTGGCTCATTCATTGCATCTTTCACAGCAGCTTCGTAAGCAATGCGCTTATCTGGCTTTGGTGTTGCGACCTTAAGAGTTCCCTCAGTTCCTGGTAGGCCCTTAGCCTTCTGCCAGTCACCGGTGATCTTGAGAAGTGCTTCTACGGCTTCAGTTGGCTGAGCGCCAACTCCGAGCCAGTACTGTGCGCGATCTGAATTCACTTCAATAAGTGATGGCTCTGCTACAGGTGAGTAGCGACCGATCTCCTCGATAGCGCGACCGTTACGGGCAACGCGAGCATCAGCAACGACAATACGGTAGTGCGGTGTGCGAATCTTTCCGAGACGCATGAGCTTAATTTTTACGGCCACGAAGGCTTTCTCCTTGAATGTTCGGAATTCCGTTTGCCATGACAGTGGGAGCGTCAGACTCTCGGGCATCCATATTGGACATGATCTGAGTCAAGGGGTAGAGGGCCCCTGAACAGATGGCCAATCTTGCCATCTCATGGCCCCGAACCCAAATCCCCAGCTCGGTTGGGTTACCCCTGCTCTGCAGCGCTTGTGTTTGTTAGCCCTGCTCCGCAGCGCCTGTGTTATCTAGCCCTGCTCCGCAGCGCGCTTAGCCGGGTTACCCGACTTCGACTTCTTCTTCGGTGGCTGATGTCCCGGCTTGGAACCGCCGCCCATGCCCATTCCGCCGCCCATGCCAGGAGGCATCGCCATCCCCGGTGGAAGCTGCATTCCTGGCGGCAATCCCATCGGGTTCTTCCCCTGACGCATTGCTCGCATCATCTTCTGGGCCTGCGAGAAACGATCCACGAGATTATTTACTTCAGAGACAGCGCGACCTGAACCTTTAGCAATGCGCGCCCGCCTGGAACCATTGAGAATCTTAGGTTCGGCGCGCTCGGCTGGTGTCATCGATTGAACGATCGCTTGCGTGCGAGTTAACTCGCCTTCATCCAAACTTTCGATCTGCTTCTTCATCGCACCGGAGTTAGCACCAGGAAGAAGGCCGAGAAGTTTGGTCATTGAACCCATCTTCTTCATCGCTTGGAGCTGATCAAGGAAGTCATCGAGCGTGAAGTCATCGCCACTGGCGAATTTCTTCTCAAGTTTTTCAGCAACGTCTCCATCGAAAGCTTTCTTCGCCTGTTCGGCAAGAGATTGCACATCGCCCAAGCCCAAGATTCGAGAAGCCATGCGATCGGGGTAGAAGAGATCAAAGTCCCCTACTTTTTCGCCAGTGGATGCAAAGAGGATGGGCTTGCCGGTGATCTGAGTAATGGAGAGCGCAGCGCCACCACGAGCATCACCATCAAGTTTGGTGAGTACAACGCCGTCAAAACCGACGCCTTCTTGGAAAGCCAATGCAGTGCGAACTGCATCTTGACCCACCATGGCATCGACAACAAAGAGGATTTCATCTGGCTGTACTGCATCGCGAATCTGGCGGGCTTGCGCCATTAACTCGGCATCGACACCTAGTCGACCAGCGGTATCAACGATAACGATGTTATGTAATTTATCTTCAGCAAATTTGAGGCCAGCTTTAGCAACCTGTACTGGATCACCTACGCCATTACCTGGTTCTGGGGCAAAGACCGGAACGCCGACGCTCTCCCCCACTACTTGAAGTTGAGTGACCGCATTGGGACGTTGTAAATCGGAGGCGATCAGAAGTGGCGTATCGCCTTGGTCTTTCAAATACTTGGCGAGTTTTCCAGCGAGCGAAGTCTTACCTGCGCCTTGCAGACCTGTCAGCAGAATGACAGTTGGTGGTTTCTTGGCAAAACGAATTCGCCTGGCGCTGCCCCCAAGGATCGCAGTGAGTTCTTCATTAACGATGGTGAAGATCGCCTGAGATGGATTGGTGCTCTTGTTGACCTCATCCAGCGCCGGCAGGGCTCGCTGTGATACGGCGCTAATGAAATGGTCAGCGACGCTGAGTGCTACATCTGAATCCAGAAGTGCCGATTTGATTTCGGCAAAGATCTCAGAGAGATCGCTCTCCTTTATTCGCCCACGTCCTCGTAGTGAGGAGAAGGCGGATGCAAACTTTGCGGAGAGGGATTCGAACACGAGGCGAGACTACTGCGTCAGAAGTATGTTTTCGAGTTGGCTAGCCAAAAGCTTGGCGCGCTCCTCGGAGAGCGCTACGCCGCCGAGGTCACTGACGTAGAGGGTGTCGAACGCCTCCGCCCCAAGAGTGGCGACAATCGCCGCATTGATATCCACGCCAAATCTCGAAATCGCCTTTGCGACAGTGAAGAGAACGCCGGGACGATCGTGCATACGCACTTCAATTACGGTGGCGTTGGTCGCAATGTCGTTCGTTGCACTCACGACCGGTGGGGGCACGGGAATGCCCGGCAATTTACGGAATTGAGAAATGCGATCATCAATTCGCTTTGCCAAATCAATTTCACCTGCAAGTGCTTTCTCCAGCAAATCGGCGAATCGATCAATATCTGGCTCGTCAATATTGGGATCCAGCGAGACTGTCCACTTCATCAAGGCAGAGCCCTCATGAGTACGAGTCTTTGCTGATCGGACATCCATCCGCGAGATCGTCAGAACTCCGGCAACTGCAGATAGGAGTCCCACTTGGTCGGGAGCCAAAATCTCAATCTCGTGAACGCCCTCCCCTTCTGTTATGGAGACCGATAGTTCGCCTGACGTCAATCGCGCAATCTGTTCGTCAGTGAGTTCAACTTTCTTGGCGGGTTGGATACCCGACATCGCAGCCAAGCAACGCTTCACTAAATCAGCAACCAATCCTGCTTTCCAATCACTCCACGCCGTACGGCCAGTAGCTTCACCATCGGCAATGCTTAAACAGTGGAGCAACTCTAAATTCTCTGGATTAGCGATTGCTTCAACAACGAACGCGATCGTCGCTGGATCATCCAAGTCGCGTCGCGTAGCAACCGTCGAAAGCAATAAGTGATGCTTAACTAAGAGCGCCAGGACGTCAACATCTTTCTCAGGGAAACCTAGCCGACGACCGACATCTGCAATCAAGATTTCGCCATATTCAGAGTGGTCTCTATCAAGGTAGCCCTTGCCAATGTCGTGGAATAGCGCTGCGACCAACAAGAGATCGGGGCGGTGAACTTTTCGGGTAAGAGCAGCGGCGCGTACTGCCGTCTCCAACATATGTCGATCAACAGTATGTCGATGCAAGACATTGCGTTGCGGAAGGAAGCGGACATGTCCCCATTCGGGAATCCATCGCTCGATCAAGCCCTCTTGATCCAGCGCTTCAAATACCCGAATCATGTGAGAGCCAGCACCGATTAAAGTGACAAGATCTTCACGTGATTGCCGTGGCCAGGGCTCTTCCAGACCAACAAACTCGCTGGCAATTCGCATCGCCGACTCTACGGATAGATCGGCGCCGCGCTGGGCGGCAACGGCAGCAGCGTGAAGTCCAATTCCTGAATCGTGAGCAATGGCGTATTCCGATGCGATCCGCAATTCACCATCTGCCAAAATTAAACCACGACCTACATTCGACTCTTTCTTGCGCGAGAAGAATGTTCCGCCCTTGAGATTATCTAATTTATGCCAGGTGAGATCCAT
>CAIQXR010000099.1 GCA_903875815.1 uncultured Actinomycetes bacterium | reverse complement strand
GCCGATTGCATCAGGCAATGATCGATTGGAAATGGCGAGTGCGGCGTTGGATGATCTCGCCAGCGAATTGCAAGAAAAAGTCATGGTCCTGGATATTGAAGTACGTCGCTCGGGCCCAACTTACTCAGTCGATACGCTCGGACAACTATCGGGATTCTTTCCCCGCGATAAATTCACTCTCATTCTGGGAAGTGATGCTGCAGCATCTTTCGATCAGTGGAAGCGCGCAGCGGATATTAAAAAGGCAGCGAGCATTCTTGTAGTCAAGCGTCCTGGAGATGTGAAGAGCGCTTTTGACGAGATCGCAATCGATGCCCTGGATATCTCTTCCACACAGGTGCGCAGCGCCATCGCAAGCGGTAAAGCCGTTAACTCTCTACTCTCCCCATCCGTAGCTCGCTACATCAACAAACGAGGACTCTATGCCAGCAAGTGAGAATGCACTGAAGATCACCCAGATTGCAGCCGAAGCTATTAATGAGAAACTCGGTACCGACATTATTGCCCTCGATATGACTGGACAGCTTCTGCTCTCTGAAGTTTTTCTGATCGCCACCGCGGCTAATGATCGTCAAGTAGATGCGATCGCCGAATTTGTCTTTGAAAAGTTGGCTGAAGTAGGCGAGAAGCCAGTGCGCAAAGAGGGAAGTGGCGCTTGGATCTTGCTCGATTACTCGGACTTAGTTGTGCATATTCAGAGCGAGGAGCTTCGTAATTTCTACATGCTCGATCGCTTGTGGAACGACTGTCCACGTCTCTCGCTCAATATTGTCGAAGCGCGCTAACCCATAATCTCATGGCAGGACTGGCACGGATCGTTCTTTGGCGTCACGGCCAGACTGATTGGAACACCATCAATCGTTTTCAAGGGCATAGCGATATCCCGCTCAATAGCGTGGGGCACTTTCAAGCCGAACATGCGGCGCGTGAATTAGCTGCGCTCAAGCCCACTCGCATCATCTCGAGTGATCTTCAGCGTACACAGCAAACAGCAGCAGCTCTCAGCGCCATTACTGGAATTGAAGTAACTCTCGACGCCAGACTACGTGAAACTTTCGGCGGCAATTGGGAAGGTCGTACTGGCGAAGAGAATAGAAAACTCGATGGCGAGAATTTCACTCGCTGGCTTACTGGTGGCGATATTCCTGCTGGCGGAACTGGCGAGAGTCGAAGCGAAGTTGCAGCGCGCGCAGTAGCGGCAATTACCGAAGCACTTTCGCAGAGCGCTGGCGATGAAACGATAGTTTTTGTCACTCACGGAGGAACAAGTCGCTGCATCTTGGGCGAGATCCTTGCCTTACCGGTGGATAAATGGGGAATACTTGGTGGCCTCTCCAATGCCTCGTGGTCAATCTTGGAAGCGCATAACGGCCATATTTCTGGTGATTGGTTCTTGGTAGAACATAACGCTGGCACTATTCCCGAGCCTCAAATGGGCGACTTTGATACTGATGTGAACGCATAACCCGAGATGGGATAGAGTTCGCATCTCGTAGTTTGGGGCTGTGGCGCAGCTGGTAGCGCACCTGCATGGCATGCAGGGGGTCAGGGGTTCAAGTCCCCTCAGCTCCACCAAATGAATAGACAACTTCGCATTCCCAGTGGCTGGGATGTCTCCAATATCCCGGATCAAAGTGGTCGTCGGATTTTGATTACCGGCGGAAATTCTGGACTCGGCCTTGCTACTGCTCAAGCACTCACTCGTCGCGGCGCTTTAGTCACCATTACATCGCGCGACCCTGAGCGCGGGGAGTGGGCGCGACGCCAGATTGGCCACGGAGCAGAAGTGATCCCACTGGATCTGACCGATTTAGAGAAAATTCATGCCACGGCAAATGAGATTAATCGCGCCGGGAATATTTTTGATGTCGTAGTTCTCAACGCCGGAATTATGGCGACACCTCTTCGATTAACTCGCGATGGTTTTGAATCGCAGATGGCCACGAATCATCTGGGACATTTCGCATTCGCTGGATTGATTAAGGGAGTTATTGGCGAACGGCTCATCACTGTTTCTAGCCAAGCCCACCGCATCGGTTCTTTCGGAAATGGTTCACGTGAAGATATTCGAGATCGCTGCACGGGCGTTGGTCGCTATGCGCCGTGGGCTGCATATGGCGCGAGCAAATTAGCCAACTTGCTCTTCACTGCTGAACTCGAGCGACGTCGCTTGCAAAATAATTGGGAGTTCATTCCGTTAGCTGCTCATCCAGGCTGGGCTTCGACCAACCTCTTCCAATCCGGTGGGCGAGAAGCATCGCTCCAGGATCGAATTTCTCACTTAGCGACGCGAGTTATTGCCCAGAGTTCTGCGCAGGGTGCCTTGCCGACCTTATGTGCCGCTACCTTCCCTGGGCTTTTAGGTTCTAGTTACATCGGCCCCGATGGACTCGGTCAGATGTGGGGTAAGCCGCAATTAACCCGCGCGCGGCCGCTCGCCTATGACCAAACTCTCGGAGCCAATCTCTGGGCAGTAAGTGAAGAATTGACTGGCGTCACATGGGAGAATTCCGCTCATGCATGAGGCCTATGACATCCATTTCGTCCAAGAGAAGTGGCTCCCCGTTTGGGATCAGATAGCCCCATTTCGCTCCGGTAACGCGGATGATCCGCGCCCCAAAAAATATGTTCTGGATATGTTCCCCTATCCATCAGGTGATCTTCACATGGGCCATGCCGAGGCCTACGCGCTCGGAGATGTCATTGCACGTTACTGGGTACAAAAAGGTTTCAATGTTATGCACCCGATTGGGTGGGACTCCTTCGGTTTGCCAGCAGAAAATGCCGCGATCAAGCGCAACTCAGATCCACGCGAATGGACTTATGAAAATATTGCAGTGCAGAAGGCGTCAATGCGTCGCTTTGCTTGCTCATTCGACTGGGATCGGGTTCTTCATACCTCTGATCCAGAGTATTACAAATGGAATCAATGGCTCTTCTTGGAGATGTATAAGAAGGGTCTTGCTTATCGCAAAGATGCCGCTGTTAACTGGTGTCCAACTTGCCAAACCGTTCTTGCGAACGAGCAGGTAGTTGCGGGACTCTGCGAGCGATGTGATTCAGTAGCTACGAAGAAGAAGCTCAATCAGTGGTATCTCAAGATTACCGACTATGCCGATCGCTTACTCGATGACATGACGGAACTTGAAGGCCAGTGGCCAGAGAAAGTTCTGATGATGCAGCGCAACTGGATCGGTCGATCCATCGGCGCTGAAGTTCAATTTGAAATCGAAGGCCGCACTTCTCCGGTCACTATTTACACCACTCGTCCCGACACGCTACATGGCGCAACTTTCATGGTGGTCGCGGTCGACTCCGAACTTGCTGCAGAGCTCGTTCAAGGCACTGGGGTAGAGGCGGAGTTCGCCACCTATCTCGAAGGTATTAAGTCGGCTAGCGACATCGATCGCCTTGCGACCGATCGCCCCAAGACCGGTGTCTTCCTCAATCGCTATGCGATCAATCCAGTCAATGGCGCGCGCATTCCCATCTGGGCGAGTGATTACGTCTTAGCCGATTATGGTACGGGCGCGATCATGGCAGTGCCTGCGCACGATCAACGCGATTTAGATTTTGCCAAGGCGATGAAGTTGCCGGTGCAAGTAGTAGTTGCTACCGATGAAGAAGATCCCAACATTTCTGGCATCGCCACAGTAGGCGATGGAAAACTTGTTAATTCAGGCTCGCTCAATGGCCTCAACAAGTCGGAAGCGATCACCAAGATTATTGCCGAACTCGAAGCAGAGAAGCTCGGAAAAGCGGCGAAGAACTATCGCCTTCGCGATTGGTTGATCTCACGCCAGCGTTTCTGGGGAACTCCGATTCCTATCATTCACTGCCCATCCTGTGGCGAAGTACCAGTACCTGAATCGCAATTGCCGGTCGAGCTCCCTAACGCTGCAGGACTTGATCTGAAGCCGAAGGGATCCTCACCACTTGGCGCCGCCGAAGAGTGGGTCAATGTGAAGTGCCCGCAATGTGGCGTCGATGCCAAGCGCGATGCCGACACCATGGATACGTTCTTTGATTCATCCTGGTATTACTTGCGCTATACCAATCCCAATAATTCCGAATTAGCTTTTGATCGAACAGCGATTGATACCTGGTTGCCAGTCGATCAATATGTCGGTGGCGTAACCCACGCCATTTTGCATCTGCTCTACTCTCGCTTCTTCACCAAAGTGCTTTACGACATGGGCAAAGTCGGGTTCGTCGAGCCATTTACCAAGTTACTCAATCAGGGCATGGTCCTTATGGATGGTTCTGCGATGAGTAAGAGTCGCGGCAACCTCGTGCGCCTCTCTGATGAGCTTGCCACCCACGGCGTCGATGCCATTCGTCTCTCCATGGTCTTCGCTGGACCGCCGGAAGATGACGTTGATTGGGCCGATGTTTCGCCATCGGGATCGCTGAAATTCCTTAATCGCGCCTGGCGCATTTCAGGCGATGTGACATCTTCAGCCGGCGTTGATTTTGCCACTGGTGATTTAGCACTGCGCAAGATCACTCATAAAGCGCTGCACGATATTTCCTTTGCAGTGGAATCATTCCGTTTCAATGTCGCCATTGCGCGCGTCATGGAACTCGTGAATGCCACGCGTAAGGCGATCGACACTGGCTGTGGGGCTAGCGACCCAGCGGTACGCGAGGCAGCGGAAGCAATTGCTATCTCACTATCACTTGTGGCTCCGTATACGGCGGAGGAGATGTGGGAGCGCTTGGGCCATAAGCCTGCGATTGCACTCGCTGGCTGGCCAACGATTGATCAGACACTCCTTGAAGCAGATGCCGTCACTGTGATCTTGCAGGTAAATGGAAAGATCAAAGATCGCATTGAAGTCTCACCAAATATTTCAGAGAGTGAACTCGAAGCACTTGCCCGAGCTAACGCCGAAATTGTTGCTGCGCTAGGTGGCCAAGCTCCTTCTAAGGTCATTGTCCGCGCGCCTAAGTTGGTTAATTTCGTCCTTTAACAGTTAGTCGATATTCACAGAGGGGCTGCCAGCGAT
>CAIQXR010000098.1 GCA_903875815.1 uncultured Actinomycetes bacterium | reverse complement strand
GTCATTGATGGCCAAATCCCTGATGATGTCGAATATCTCTTCTGGGTTGGCTGCGCTGGCGCTTATGAAGAGCGTGCCAAGAAAACAACAAAGGCTGTTGCAGAGCTTCTCTATATGTCCGGAACTAAGTTCGCTGTGCTTGGAAAGAAAGAGACTTGCTCGGGAGATCCCGCTCGTCGTGCTGGTAATGAATTCCTGTATCAAATTCTCTCTCGCGAAAATATTGAGACACTTCAAGAGACTTTTGGTGAGCGCGGTATAAAGAAAGTTGTTGTTACTTGCCCCCATTGCTTCACCACCATCGGCCGTGACTATAAGCAACAGGGATTTGAATTGCAGATGGTTCACCATACGCAATTGCTCAATACCTTAATTAAAGAAGGTAAGTTGCAGACTAGTCCTCATAAGGCTGATAAGCAGCTGACCTATCATGATCCTTGCTATTTGGGCCGTCACAATCAGATCTATCAGCCACCTCGTGAGTTGTTGGAATCAACTGGTGTGGAAATTAATGAGATGCCACGTAATCAAGAGCGTTCTTTCTGTTGTGGCGCCGGCGGTGGGCGAATGTGGATGGAAGAGAATCTGGGATCCCGTATCAATCTCAACCGAGTGGATGAAGCTATTGCTACTGGCGCAGATCAAGTGGCAGTTGCCTGCCCATTTTGTCGCGTGATGGTGAGCGATGGCATGACTGCTCGTGAATCGAGTATTGAAGTCTTAGATGTTGCTCAAGTTCTCTTGGAGAACATCAAGAGATAAGCAGATGCGGCGCCGCCAATAAGGCCGCCGATGTGGGCATGCCAATCGATTCCTGGAATCGAGAAGGTAATAACTAAGTTCAGCACAATGGTGCTGACGATGCTCTGATAATTCATTCGCGCGCGACGCATGAAGACAAAGAGCGCGCCGAAGAGTCCGAAGATCGCCCCTGATGCACCGACTGATACTTGGTTAGGGGCTGCAGTAAAGACAGAGAAGAGTGATCCGCAGATCAGTGAAACCACAAAGATAATTGCTGCGCGGGTTTCTCCAAAGAAGCGCTCGACTGCTGGACCAACGCTCCAGAGACAGAACATATTGCTCGCCAAGTGGAGCAGGCTGGCGTGAGTAAGTGCGACTGTGACAAGTCGCCACCATTCGCCGTTGGATACGCCGTGAAGCGCTCCGCCATCGGCATAAGTCGCATCTCGGAATAGCTCGAGATATTGAAAGAGATTGGGAAAGACTGGATTGAGTAATTGGGTTCCGAAGAAATTAATGCCGTTGCCCACAATATAAACGGCCGTGATGAGACCAATGAGAGTCCCAGTCAACGGCCGTTTAATTGCGTTCATAATTTCAGTGCGAAGAAATTATTCAGTAATGGTGATCGAGTTGATCTTGATTGCCTGAGTAGGGCGGTTCTGTGGACCGGTCTGGGTCTCAGAGATCGCCATAACAACTTTCTGTGATGCCTCATCCTTTACCTCACCGAAGATGGTGTGCTTGCGGTTGAGGTGTGGGGTTGGAACGACAGTGATGAAGAACTGTGAACCATTTGTCCCTGGACCAGCATTCGCCATCGCAAAGAGGAATGGGCGATCGAATTGAAGTTCGCCATGGAATTCATCGGCAAAGACATAACCTGGGCCACCCATGCCGGTGCCTTCTGGATCTCCGCCTTGGATCATGAAGTCAGCAATGACACGGTGGAAAATTGTTCCGTCATATAAAGGCTTAGTTGTCTTCTCGTGAGTGACATAGTCCTTCCACTCCTTTGTGCCAGTTGCGAGACCAACAAAGTTCTCGACTGTCTTAGGAGCGTGATTAGGGAAAAGCTCGATGGTGATATCGCCAGCGCTGGTATGCATTACTGCTGTTGTCATGGGATTCCTTTATTTAGCTACGCGGAATAAATTCAGAGGCAAGAGTAGCGCAACCCCCACAGGCAATGCCCACCAGGCGTTGATCTGATGGTGGCTAGCGATATTGGCAGCTTCCATGCTTGCCAGAACAATCGCAGTTCCGATCAGATCATCACCAATAAGGAAGTCATACCAAAAGAATCCGAAATCTTTGATGAGTTTGATAACGCCTCGATCCTCAATGATGTTCTCTTCATCAAGATCATCCATAAATTTCGTGTCACTTTCCGCTTTGAGAGATGAGACTTTTCTGCGCGAGAGGATACGAATGAGGAGCAAGGTGTAGAGAAATACAGTAGGAATAATCACTAGTAACGCCGCATCACTCTTTGGCCAGACAGCCCCCGCACCTTCCGATGCCCAAAAGATGCCAAAGGAGGTCAGCATTATTCCGACGATATATTTCATAGTGTTTTCAGGAACTCGAGAGAGTGGCTTGCGAAGTGCGACGCCAGCAGCCACAACAAGAATGACAGCAATGACCGCACCTAGAGTTGCCACTCCAATATTCTTTTTCAATGCTCCAAAAGTAAGAACAATGAAGACAACTTCAAGTCCTTCTAGGAGTACGCCTTTAAAGGAGAGTGTGAAGGCATACCAATCAGCAACACCAAATTTCTTACCAGCAACAGCTTTCTTTGCTGCCGCTAACTCCTCCGCGAATATGGCATCTTCATCGTGAAGCGCTTTATAACCTGAACTTCGCAGGACAGCCTTACGAACCCATTGCAAGCCGAAAACTAATAGCAGTCCACCAACAACTAAGCGAAGTGGGTTGTGAGGAATCTTTGTCACCGACGGCCCCAGTGCTGCAATGATCACACCCAACAGCGCTGTTGCGGTCGCTGTTCCGAGTAAAGCTGATTTCCAATCCCGCGCTGTACCCGCGGCGAGGACGATGGTGGTTGCCTCCACCGCCTCAACAGCACAAGCTAAAAAGACTGAGATAAATAAGGCTAAGGCGCTTCCGGTCATTTCTTTACTCTACTTTCTCGTTAGGGATTTCTTGGAAGAATGCCATTGCCGCCCCCGAATCGATTGTGAGAATTACATTGGTACCGCGTGGTAAATGGTCGATATCGAATATTGAGGCAATCTCTCCATATGGAGTTCTCACTAAGTGCTCGTAGCCTCGGCCACGATAGGCAGTATCAATAACTGTGCCGGGAAGTGTGCCGATTCGGCGCGTGATTTTCCCGTGCGCATGTGAAAGCGTGGTTGCCGTTGGCCGCAACATGATGTCCACGAGCTCGTTCTTTTTTAGTGAGCGTTCACTACGCGCCTTCAGGTGATGCTCTCCCACCATAACGTCAGCAACGCCATTGCTGTACTTCTCTACTACTCCCGCAAGTTGACCACCAAGGCCAGTAAAGCGAGCCACAAACGGTGTTGCCGGGTTGTGGTAAATCTTTTCTGGAGTTGCGTACTGCTCCAATTTTCCAGAGCGCAGGACTCCAATTTTGTCGGCTAAGGCGAATGCTTCGGATTGATCATGGGTGATATACAGCGCGGTCGCTCCACTTTCCCGAGTTAGTGTCGAGATTTCAATTCGTAACCGCTCTCTTAAGTCAGCATCCAAATTGGATAACGGCTCATCAAATAAGAGAAGTGCTGGTTCTGCGACTATTGCTCGTGCTAGCGCAACACGTTGCTGCTCACCACCCGAGAGTTGGTGTGGATAGTTGTCACCCTTGCTTCCCAACCCCACTCGCTCTAACATTTCATGCGTTCGACCTGATATTGCCGATCCGTCAATTTTCCGGCGCTTCAAGGCATAAGCAACATTTTCATATGCGGTGAGGTGCGGCCAAAGGGCGTAATCCTGGAAGACCATCGCCAAGTCGCGCTTCTCGGGCGGCACATTAATGGGACCGCGATTAACCTCACGATCACCTAAATAGATTGAGCCGGAGTCGAGTTTTTCGATTCCAGCGATGCTTCTAATAAGAGTTGATTTTCCTGATCCAGAAGGGCCTAGTAGAACAGTGAATTTTCCCGCTTTAATATCGAGTGAGAAATTATTTAGCGCTGCCAACTCACCATATTTTTTGACTGCGTTTTCTACTCGTATCTCATGACCTATTGATTTCATGCGCGCGCCTTTCCTAGTTGCTTCCATCCCTTAGGGGCGAAAATTTCGAATAGCGATAGGACAATCGCAACAACGATCAGGGCAGAGAAAATCGCCAACACTTCCATCGCTGTTCCGCCACCAAAATCAAAATTTCCCAAAGTCCTGTCAATGCCTACCGCTAGTGGGGCGTGATTGGGTGGATAAAGAAGTTGTGAGACTGGTAATTCCAGAAGTGTTCCGCAGTAGGTAAGCAACCACGCCATCATGAGGGGGCGGGCGATTAGAGGCATCACTACTGATAGCCAAGTTTTAACCGCTCCACTTCCATGAACTCGGCAGGCCTCAGAGAGGGATTCTTGGAATTGATTCATATTTCCCACAAGTGATCTAGTGGTTGTGGGAAGCGCAGTCGCGATATATGCCAGAACTAAAAGTGCGACCGTTCCATAGAGATGGAAGCCAAATTTTTGAGCGATCGGCAAGTTGTAAGCAAAGATGTATCCAGCGGCAAAGACAATTCCTGGTAACCCAACAGCTGCCAATAAGAAGAAATCTAATAATTTCTTGCTCGTACTATTTTTTGTCGAGATCAACATGCGAGACGAGATAGCCGCCAAAATAATTGCCACAGAAGCCGTAATGAGTGCGCACTTGGCTGAAAAGAAGAGTGGATCTCTCAGAAGCGGACTTTTAAAGACTCTGGTGTAATTGTCGAAAGTCAGGCTGTAGTTGCTTAGCAATGAACCTAGGCCGCGAATGACAGAGGCTGACATGGCACCAAATATCGGAACTCCTAATGTGATGATGAGGAGAAAAATGATTCCGACGCTTGTTGATAGTTGGCCAAATCGAGAGAGTTGAATTCGTGTAATTGGTTTAGATCGGCCACTCAACACTCGAAATGATCGGCCACGAAGTGCCCGCGACTGGGCTAGTAGTGCGAGCACAACCAGCAGTAGCAAGACCACAGAGACGGCTGCACAGACCGGGAAGAGGACGGGAATGGATTCGATCGCTCGGTAGAGCGAGAATGTGGCCACAGAGAAGCGACCGGGGGAAGATAGTTGAGAGGCAACACCAAAATCGCTAATACTCTCAGCGAAGACGATTGCAACTCCTGACCAAATTGCCGGCAGTAACAGTGTCGCCATGGTCTTAAAAGCTTCAAATCTATTTCCGCCATGCACACGAACTGCCTGTTCGAATTCTTCTCCCAAACCGCGCATGGCATTGGAGATCACCAGATATGCAAATGGGATTCCTTTGAAAGTAAGAATGGCAGCGATTCCTACGGGTCCATACAGGAGATTTCGTACCACCGGTAAATCGATGTGAAAGATATTTAGAACGCCACCGCGTTCGAAGATCCGTTCCCAACCCAGAGCGATCAAATAAGAGGGTGCAAGTAACAGCGCGAATATGCAACCGTTCCACATTTTGCGAGCTGGTGAATTAGTCCTCAGGACTACCCACGCCACGAGCAGGGCAATCGTAACGGCTGCGAAGGCCGAAATAACGCCCAAGATAAGTGAGTGAATGATGGATACCAGAAATATGGATGAGAAGACTGGTTTAAAGGAGTTAAAAGTAAACCACTGTGGGCCTTGATCGAGGAGTTTGGGGCTGAAAGCAACACTGAGGAAGAGGATGATCGGTAAAACCAAAATGCAAATGATCAGAAACCAAAAAGCGGTGACTGGTGAAATTTTAGAGCGTAGGGAATACCACAGCTCCCTCGACGGTGAAATCATCGAGGGAGCTGTGGTTCTGTCTTCCACGGTTTTATTAATTGTTACGCGATGTTCTTGGTGAACCAGTCATCGATCTCACCCTGAAGTGGACCCCAGGTGTATGGATCTACAACCTGAACGATGCCACTAGCCATGGTTGGGGTAGAGGCAGTAACAGCTGGCACTGCGGTGCGGCTGAGCATTGATGGGAAGAAGAGCGAGTCACCACCAGGTGCGCCGGTCTTCATTACATCTTGTCCAGCATCTGACATTACAAAGTCAACAAAGGCCTTTGCTGCCTTTGTTTGAGCTGGTACGTGTGCATCAATGGCGATGCATGATGGAAGCAATGTTGTCTTTGAGAGGAAGGTAACCTGAGGTTGGAAGCCAGCAACTGGCTTGGCCTTAAAGGTGTTGACTTCATTGATAGCGGCTGAAGATTGAACAAGTGCCACGTTGATTGTTCCTACTTCAAGAGCGTGAAGTGTTGGACCATTCTTCGCGTTGACTACTAGTCCATTCGCCTTAAGCGCAGTGAGGTATGTCTTACCAGCATCTTCGCCACCAAGTTGAGCCATAAGGCCAGCGATGAATGGGTAGGTAGGACCGGAGATTGAAGGGTTATTCATTCCGACTTGATTCTTGTAAGCAGGAGTCAAGAGGTCTTGGAATGAAGTTGGCTTTGCAACCTTCGCTGCGTTGTAAACAACACCAACCATTTCAGTAAAGCCTGGGACGTTGTATGCGTGAGAGGTTGGGGTTAACTTCTTACCAACCAAAGTTAGTTGGTGGCCCAGAGTTGGTGAATAGTGCAAAAGTTGCTTATCGATATCCATAGCTGCGCATGGTTCAGCGCCATCAGCCCAGTAAACGCCCCATTGTGGGTTGTTCTTCTCAGCCTGAATCTTTGCTAGGAGCGGGCCTGTGCTAAGCGCCGTGAGATTTACTTGGATGCCAGTCTTGGCGGTAAATGCCTTAATAACATCTGTTGAGTAGTCGAGTGCAGCGTAAACATTTAATGTGTCTGCCGCCTGTGCTTGAGATGCAACACCAGCGCCTGTCACAAGCAGTGCGACAGTTGCGAATAGTGCAGCAAATTTCTTGTTGCGTGCCATATGGATTCTCCCTTGAGAATTAGAGTCGCTGGAGTCCATGAGTGGCCGCCAGTTGTGGATAAATTAAGCGGGTATGGTGAAAATTTGGGGTTGCGAATGTAGATAGGTGTTGAATAGCCGGGAAAATCGAGAAGGTATTCCCATCGCCACCTATTAATAGGTACGCTCAATCGTATGGCCACAGTGAACTTCGCTACCGTATTTTCAAAATTCCCTAAAGAACAGCAAAAAGCTTTAATGGAGACGATTGCTGCCGCTGAGGCGCTCTTTCCTATTGCAACCCGGGCGATCGCTTGGAATATGCCCACGCTCAAGATCGGCGAAGACAATCTCTGTCATGTGATGGGCTTTAAAAACCACAATAGTTTATTTCCTGCTTCAGGCGCCATCGCTGAACATTTGGAGAAGGAACTCGCAAAATATGTGGTCTCAAAAGGAACGATTCAATTTGATCTTGCTAAACCATTTCCTAAGCCACTTTTGAAAAAGATTTTATTGAGTCGATTAGAACAAATAAATGAGTCGTATCCAAAAAAGAACGGTCAATTTATTGAGTATTACAAAAATGGTGGAATTAAAGCCGAAGGAAAATATAAGGGTGGCGTGATTCATGGCGAATGGAAGTTCTATCGCATTGATGGATCTGTCATGCGCACTGGGTTTTTCAAGAATGGCGAACAATCCGGCACGTGGACTACCTATGCGGCAAATGGTCGGGTCGTGAAGACCACTCAGTTTTAAGGGTTC
>CAIQXR010000097.1 GCA_903875815.1 uncultured Actinomycetes bacterium | reverse complement strand
GCCAACATCGCCATGATGACTGGCCGAGGTACAGCGCGAAGAATGCGATCAAAGATGCCAGTAGCTCCCACGACAATAATGAGGAGTGAGACGATGAAATAAGCGCCGACCGCTTCCGGCAAAGTATGTGTTGTTAATCCAACAACCAAGAGCGCGACTGTTGGAGTCGACCACGCGCCAATGATCGGAATCCGCAGCCAGAGCGATAAAAAGATTCCAAAGACTCCCCCGCCGATCCAACTTACGGCCAACCAACTCGATGTCTGGGAATCGGTGAGATGACCTGCTCGTGCTGCCTGCAACATGATGGCGATAGGACCGGTACAGGAGACAACAACAATTAATAAACCAGCGAATGTCGCGCTAAGTGAGAGATCGCGCGGAAAGGACTTGGTATTTGCCCAGATAGATCGCACTGTGGATTTAAGCATCGGGCTGATTCTTCATGGAGTGGGCCGCATATTGAAAGTAAGTCCAGAGCTCTTCTTTGAGGGCTTCATCCATCTCGAGATCAATGATGGCGGCGTGCATACAACGCAGCCAAGCATCGTGTTCGGGAGTAGCAATATGAAATCCCATATGGCGCATGCGAAGTCGCGGATGACCGCGCTCTTCCGAATAGGTGGAAGGACCACCCCAATATTGTTCAAGAAACATCCGCAACCGATCCTCAGCGCCCTGCATATCCCGCTCTGGATACATCGCCGCTAAGAGCGGTTCGTTGACCACGCCGGCATAAAACTTCTGTGCGATCAAACGAAAGGTAGCTTCGCCACCCATCCGCTCGTAATGCGAAGCCTCCATTTACTCAGCGACCGGCTTTTTAATTTGGAGAACGAAGTACGAAGCAATCACACACATGATGCCAGCGATATAGAACGAGATGGCATAGTCGCCAAACTTCACACGCAAGAGGGCTGCACCAAAGGCCGCGACCGCTGCGCCAATTTGATGGGCAGCAAAGATCCAGCCATACGCCACCGTTCCGCGCGCAGGTCCAAAGACGCTGCGGGCCAAGAAAATGGTGGGCGGAACAGTTGCAACCCAATCCAGTCCGTAGAAAATAATAAAGATCAGAGTCGATGGATGAATCGAGGAGAAGAGAATCGAAGGCAGCAAGAACAGGGAAAGTCCGCGGAGGAAGTAATAGAAGAAGAGCAGTTTGCGGGAATCGATCCGGTCAGTCAGCCAGCCGGAGAAGAGTGTTCCGATCACATCGAAGACGCCCACCATCGCCAGCAAGCCGGCAGCAGTCGTTTCGATCATGCCGTGATCATGCGCTGCTGGAATTAAATGGGTACCGATCAAACCGTTGGTGGAGAGGCCGCAGACAAAGAATGATCCAGTCAAGAACCAGAAGTCACGCATTCCTAGGCCTTGCTTGAGGGTATCGATCGCTTCGCGGGCGGCACTGCGCTTCACCACTTCTGGCTCTACCCAGCCATCGGGTGCGCCATATGGTGTTGTGCCCGCAGTGCGTGGGCTCTCTTTTAGGAAGAGATAAATCAGTGGAACCATAACGATGGCGCTGGTTCCCACAACGAGCGAGACATACTTCCAATTGTGATTGGCGAGACGTGACAAGACTGGCAAGAAAATTAATTGTCCCGTAGCGCCAGCAGCAGTCAGGGCGCCAACGACCAAACCTTTGCGTTTAATAAACCAGCGATTAGCAACCATCGCGGCAAAGACCAGCGCCATCGATCCAGTTCCAAAACCAACGACTAGACCCCACAAGGCGATCAAGTGCCATGGCTTGGTGATGTAAATTGTTGAAATCGCACCAAGGCCCACGACCATAAGTGCACACATCACGACCCGGCGAATTCCAAACCGACTCATCAGCGCTGCTGCAAATGGCGCAGTAAGTCCATAGACCAAAATATTGACGCTGACCGCAAGGGAGATATTTGCTCGGGTGAAGTGAAGCGAGCTCTCGCTCAGCGGAATAATCAATACCGATGGCGCAGCACGGAAGCCGGCTGTGGTGATCAACGTGAAAAATGTTATTGCGGCGGCAAACCAAGCCGGGTGAATCTTTCGCGACTGGGCGCGCTGATCGGGAGTGGCCGGAGTGGATTGACTCATGAGCAAAGCCTAACCGAGCAAGTAGTGAGTTTTACTCTTCTACTTCCAGATATTGGTTGAGGAATACGAGTTCGTCCTCAGTTATTGAACGAGCGCGCTTGGTCTCTGGGTTAATGGCCACTTGAACAGTCTTGATTCGCGCATGCAGCCCAGCGCTGGATTTAATGGCATATTCGAGCGTAAAAGCTGCTCGCTTAATATCGATCACCCAGATTTCGACATCGATATCAAAATTAGTCTCATAGATAGGCAAGAGGTAATCAACTTCAGCCTTCGCCACAACCATCTCTGTCATGACTGGCTCGAGTCCTGCCGCCCTGCGCGAAACCCAGGTCATATCAACCCGGGCTTCTTGGACAAAAGTTAAGTAAGAAGCATTGTTGACATGGCCATACGCGTCGAGATCATCCCAACGCACATGAACCTTAGCCAAGTGACGCATTAACGAGTGAGCTTTCGATAAGTCACACGGTGCGGACGAGAAGCATCTGCGCCGAGGCGCGCGATCTTATTCTCTTCGTAGGATTCGAAGTTACCTTCAAACCAGAACCATTGTGAGTCACCTTCATAAGCCAAGATGTGGGTCGCAACGCGGTCCAAGAACCAACGATCGTGAGAGATCACGACTGCGCAACCAGGAAATTCGAGCAACGCATTTTCGAGGGATCCAAGCGTTTCGACATCGAGGTCGTTAGTTGGCTCATCGAGAAGCAAGAGGTTTCCACCTTGCTTGAGTGTCAGCGCCAAGTTAAGACGGTTGCGCTCACCACCCGAGAGAACTCCAGCCGGCTTCTGCTGATCAGGACCCTTGAAACCAAAGGCAGAGACATAGGCGCGCGATGGCATTTCTACATTTCCGACTTTCATGAAATCCAGGCCATCTGAAACAACTTCCCAGAGCGACTTCTTGGGATCGATACCGCCACGGGACTGATCGACGTAAGAGATCTTTACCGTCTCACCGATTTTTACGCTGCCGCTATCAGGTTGTTCCATGCCCAAGATGGTCTTAAAGAGCGTGGTCTTACCAGCGCCGTTAGGTCCGATAACTCCGACAATTCCATTGCGAGGAAGTGTGAAAGAGAGATCATCGATCAAGAGGCGTTCGCCAAATCCCTTTTTGAGGTGATCGACTTCTACAACAACGTTTCCGAGACGCGGGCCAGGTGGAATCTGAATCTCTTCGAAATCGAGCTTGCGAGTCTTCTCCGCCTCTGCCGCCATCTCTTCATATTTAGCTAGGCGCGCCTTCGACTTTACTTGGCGGCCCTTTGCGTTCATGCGAACCCATTCGAGCTCTTCCTTCAAACGTTTAGCGCGCTTGGCATCTTTCTGGCCTTCAACTTTAAGACGAGCTGCCTTGGTCTCCAAATAGGTGGAGTAATTGCCTTCGTAGGGATAGGCGCGACCGCGGTCGAGTTCGAGAATCCACTGCGCCACATTGTCCAAGAAGTATCGATCGTGGGTAATGGCGACAACGGTGCCGGGATATTTAGCGAGATGTTGCTCGAGCCATAAGACTGATTCAGCATCTAGGTGGTTAGTCGGTTCGTCGAGAAGAAGGAGATCGGGCGCCTGTAAGAGAAGTTTGCAGAGTGCAACGCGGCGACGCTCTCCACCGGAGAGAACTTTGACATCAGCATCAGGTGCCGGGCAGCGAAGGGCATCCATCGCCTGTTCGAGTTGTGAATCGAGATCCCACGCATTGCGATGATCGAGTTGCTCTTGCAACGTTCCCATTTCGGCCAAAAGCTTGTCGTAATCAGCATCCGGGTTCGCCATCTCTTCAGAGATCTGATTGAAGCGAGCCATGAGCGCCATCGTCTCTGCGACGCCATCTTGAACGT
>CAIQXR010000096.1 GCA_903875815.1 uncultured Actinomycetes bacterium | reverse complement strand
CTTCCTCTCAGTCCGGTCCACCGAACTCCCGTGGCTGCCAAGATTACCTCAGCAAGGAGATAGAGTTCCTGTTATGAGGCGTTTCATGGCGATACTTTCCCTCGCAGCGCTCGGAATAACCCTTGCCTCCGCTGCACATGCCGCCCCCAATTACGCCTTTCCCGTTCAAGGGTGCACCGTCACCTATGCCCACTCCCATCACAATTACCCCGCCACGGACATTTTGGCGAAGAAAGGCTGCGCCTTTGTTGCGCCAACCAATGGCGTCATTGATGAAGTCAACCGCGTCGATAAATTCAGTTGGAAAACAGATTTAGGTGCCGATCGCGGCGGACTTTCCGTTTCGCTAATCGGTGATGATGGCGTGCGTTATTACGGATCCCATCTCTCATCGATCGAAGTAAAAATTGTCCCTGGCTATCGAGTTGCTGTCGGTGAACTCATGGCGCATACGGGGGATAGTGGCGATGCCAAAGGAACCACCCCGCACCTTCACTTTGGAATTTCCTGGCCAACGCCTCCGAATATCTGGTGGGTGCGCCGCGGCGAGCTGTATCCGTGGAAATACTTAGATGCATGGCGTGCTGGCAAGGATGCCAATCCGTTCAATTCCGTAGCGGCGCTGGAAAAGAAAGTTGGACAAGTACCTAAGCACGTCGGATATTAGTTTGGATTTGCCTTGGATTGGCAAGGCATAAAAAAATAGCCCCCGCATCAAGCGGAGGCTATTTTTGTAAAGTGATTAGGCTGGGTGAACCTGATCAGCCTGAGGACCCTTTGGACCCTGTACGACTTCGAAAGTCACGGCTTGACCCTCATCGAGAGACTTGTATCCATTGCCCTGGATTGCAGAGTAGTGAACGAAAACGTCCTGGCCTCCGCCATCAACAGCAATAAAACCAAAACCCTTTTCAGAGTTGAACCACTTAACTGTACCTGTTGCCATGTAGCTATTTCCTTACGGTAAATGTGACGCTTAAGAATTCCCTAAGAGTCGGTCTTCTTCTGCACAGATTTACCGGATTAACGGGTACTGCCAAGCGTCGGACTGTCTAGAAGTGTAACTGCTATCACCCCAAAGGGGAATTAATCCCGATGGGTCTGGGGAACTCCTCGGGTTGTGGAATTAAGCGTGGAAGAGTAGAAATAGCAGGTCAGGGCGTGAAAGTAACGCTGGTGGCGCAGATATAGAGCCCATTCGGTGGACCGGGGAAGGTCGCATCACAGGGCGTGACCTTATATCCGTCACTAGGAGTTCGTTTATGTCCCCAACCCCATCTAGCCAAGGCCTGATCGCTGGCGACCTTCGGATCTACTCTGCCCCGAAGGCTCTGCTTCGCCATATCCAATGGTCGCTCAATGAGATCTTTGGTTATCCGATCAATCTTGATTGGCAGTCGCAACCGCTATCGCCTGGAACTCTCGCGACCGAATTTCAATGGCGAGAAGTCAAAGCCAGTGCTTCCAAGATCGCCAGCACTCTCAAGAGTTGGCACTACTTGAGATTCGAAGTGCGCGAATACTCAACATCCGGGGGAGAGGGCGTCTTCTATCGATGCACGCCAGAGCTTGGATTACACCAAGCAGTGACATCTTCCACGGGCGACGTCATGATTCACGAGAATCGCTTGCAATCCTCACTCGATACTCACCGCAGCTACGAATCGCTCCGACAATCACTAGAAGCCAGCCTCGGGATTGCTTGGGATCGCGAACTTGAACCATTCCGTCTAGGCATGAGTGCCTGCGGTGTGCAATCCATCGCCGCTCGCCGATAAGAGGACTAATATCTCCGATATGGAAACCAACGTTACAAATCGTTTTAACTTCAATGGCCGCATCGCTGCTGCGCTCGTTCTTGCCGTCGGTCTCGGATATGGACTTTCACTTGTCGGCAGTGGCTTATCGGCCAGGTCTGGCAATGCGATTACTGTGACGGGATCTGCAAAGGTAAGCGCAGTTGCTGACAACGTGGTCTGGACCCTTAACGTGCAAGAGAGTTCACCTAACGTTGCAGCTGCCGTGAAGAAAGTAGAGAGCAGTGTCTCTGCTCTTAACTCCTATCTCACTAAGGGCGGAGTAGATGCCACCGCGATTGAGTCAGGTGGCGTCAATACGATGGCGATTAACGAATATAACAATGGCAACCCCACCGGCCGAGTACTTTCCTACCAAGCAAATCAAAATGTGACAGTGCGCTCTAAGGATGTAAAGCTGATCAAATCTTTAAGCAATGGCATTGGCTCATTACTTCAGACCGGCGTGAATGTTAATAACTATGGTCCACAGTTCTACGTATCAAATCTTTCAGCTCTTCGTCCTCAACTACTGGCTGCAGCAACTATCGATGCAAAAGCTCGCGGCATTTCCATAACTAAAGCTGTGGGATCAAAACTCGGCGCAGTGATTGCCGTATCAAGCGGTCCAGTTCAAGTAACTTCACCAGATTCTGTCGATACATCAGCTGGTGGCATGTATGACACGTCTTCAATCCCAAAGACTGTCTCTGTGACAGTATCAGTGAGTTTTAAGGTGAGTTAGTACTTAGCCTTCGTATGATTTAAAGACGAGGACCACATTGTGGCCACCAAAGCCGAATGAGTCATTCAACGCTGCAATCGGACCTGCTGGTAGCGGGCGAGGTACATCGCGAACGACATCAACTTTCACTGCTTCATCCAACGTCTCAATATTGATGGTGGGTGGAGCAAGGCGGTTGTGGAGGGCGAGAACAACGAAGATGGATTCAATCGCGCCAGCGCCGCCGAGCAAGTGGCCAGTCATCGACTTAGTGGCAGAGACCGCAACATGGCTGATATCTGATCCCAGAGCAGCAGTAAGAGCATTCGCTTCAGCAACATCGCCTGCAGGAGTGGAAGTTGCGTGGGCATTGAGGTGAACGATCTCAGAGAGAGCAACACCACTATCTTCCAGTGCAAACTTCACTGCGCGAGTAACGCCAGTGCCTTCTGGGTCTGGTGCAGCGATGTGATAACCATCAGAGGTAAGTCCTTGGCCGACAACTTCAGCGTAAATCTTGGCGCCGCGAGCTTTTGCGTGCTCTAATTCTTCGAGAACGAGAACTCCGCCACCTTCACCGAGCACAAAGCCGTCGCGATTAACATCGTATGGACGAGACGCTTTAACTGGATCATCATTGCGAGTAGAGAGCGCCTTCATGGAGGCAAAGCCCGCCATTGGCAATTGATGAATGGCTGCTTCAACGCCGCCAGTTACGACGATATCGGCGCGGTTGTTGCGAATCATTTCGAGGGCGTACCCGACAGCTTCGGCGCCTGATGCACATGCGCTCACTGGTGTGTGAACGCCCGCTTTTGCTTGCAATTCCAATCCAACGTTCGCTGATGGACCATTGGGCATCAACATCGGAACGGTGTGAGGGGAGACCAGACGTGGTCCCTTTGTTTTCAAAATATCATATTGATCAAGCAGAGTAATCACCCCGCCGATGCCGGATGCGATGACAACACCAAGACGATACTTATCGACGTCATCGGGAGAGCCTGCATCTTTCCAGGCTTCACGCGCAGCGATGAGAGCGAATTGCTCGGAGCGATCCAAGCGGCGCATTTCCACGCGCTCCATAACTTCGGATGGTTCGACGGCGACGCGCGCTGCGAACTGGGTCGTCATCTCGCCAGCCCACTCTTCAGTGAGGGCACGAACTCCACTCTTTCCTGCAAGCAGAGCTTCCCAAGTACTTGGGACATCTCCGCCGAGCGGGGTGGTGGCGCCGAGACCAGTTACTACAACGCGTCGTCTGCTCATCTTTGATCCTTTACTTCGAAATTTTCTATCGGCCTGAGGGAGGGCAGTAAGAAATTAGGAGTTTGCGACGATGAAGTTAACGGCATCTCCGACAGTTGCCATCTTGGTGACTTCTTCATCAGGAATCTTGACGCCGAACTTCTCTTCAGCGGCAACGACAACTTCAACCATGCTGAGTGAATCAACATCGAGATCGTCGGTGAACTTCTTATCCATGGCGATGATGCCAGCATCGATACCAGCAACTTCAACCACGATTTCCTTGATTCCTGCTAGTACTGCATCTTGGGTTAGTGCCATTTTCATTTCCTTCTTTCAGTTGTTCGTGCTTGTTTGTATTAAAGGGTTACTACTTTTTTGGTACTGGTGGTAGTTCGACTACTTGACCAGCAAAGACAAGTCCAGCTCCAAATCCTAAGAGCAGTGCGCTCTTACCGTGGAGTTCTGGGTGATTCTCGAGCATCGCGTCCATTGCCAGGGGAATAGATGCTGCAGAGGTATTTCCACTAAAGCG
>CAIQXR010000095.1 GCA_903875815.1 uncultured Actinomycetes bacterium | reverse complement strand
CTCAATAGAGTTTCGGCGGCCATAGCGAGAGGGAAACGCCCGGTCCCATTCCGAACCCGGAAGCTAAGCCTCTCAGCGTCGATGGTACTGCAAGGGGGACCTTGTGGGAGAGTAGATCGCCGCCGGACATCATTTATAAAAGAGCGCCCTCGCTGCATTCGTGCATGCGAGAGGCGCTCTTTTTTTATCTCTCCACAAATTTAAGTTTTCCACCGGTGGCGGGTCACGATCTTTCTAGAATTTCTCATCGCGTTAAATTTCACAGATGAGTACAAACAAATCTAAAGAAGAATTTCTCCCTATTGCTGTCAATGAGGTTCGACTTATTGGGCGAATCTCATCCGAACCTACTGCGAAAGTTTTACCCTCTGGTGATCAGGTGGTTGAGTTTCGACTGGTGGTAGGAAGAATTCCTGCCCGAGAGGGAAGCGGTCCCACTATCGATACCTTAGATATTGCTGCGTGGAGCGCGAAAGCTCGTCGTCTTTCGTTGGCTTTAAAGAGCAATACCTGGGTTGAGATACATGGTGCGGTTCGGCGGCGATTCTGGCAGGCTCCAACGGGCCTTGCGAGCCGTTGGCAGGTAGAGGCGAGTGATATTAAACGAATTAAGGCGAAGCCCTAATTGTCTCAGGTAGGGTAGGGCCATGAGTGAATTTGTTGATGGCACAACCGATGATGGCTCCGCGCTAGCCGATGATCGCAATACAACTTCGATCGAAGCGATTAAGTCACGGATAGCGGCAATCAATTCCCTACCGCTCGAGGAGCACTCCAACGAGTATGAGGAGATCCATACCTCTCTTCAGCGAGCTCTCGCTGAAATTGATGGGATTTAATTAACTAATGAAGACTCGGCTCGACGCAGAATTGGTCAGGCGTGGCCTGGCTCGATCACGCGATCACGCAGCCGATCTCATTGAATCCCGTTCGGTTTTAGTGACTGGAATTCCGGCATCGAAACCCGCAACACAAGTAGATGCCGAGACGTCGATCACCATCCAAGGTGACCGTGATGACTTCGTCTCTCGCGGTGGCCACAAATTAGCCGGCGCTCTCGATGCCTTTCCTGAAATTATTGTGGAAGGTCGTCGCGCTTTAGATGCAGGTGCTTCGACAGGTGGATTTACCGATGTTATGTTGAAACGTGGCGTCGCCACTGTCATCGCAGTGGATGTGGGTTACGGCCAACTTGCTTGGGAGATTCGTCAAGATCCAAAAGTAATTGTTCTTGATCGAACAAATATTCGCCACCTCACGGTCGAGCAAATTGGAGAGCGAGTCGATCTCATCGTCGCAGATCTCTCCTTTATTTCCCTGACGCTGGTCTTGCCCGCCTTTGCGGCGCTTTCTAATAGTGATGCAGATATTTTGGTCATGGTGAAACCTCAATTTGAAGTCGGCCGAGAAAAATTGGGCGCTGGTGGCGTTGTTCGCGATCCTTCTCTACGCCAAGCCGCTGTTCAAGAGGTTGCTGACTCTGCCTACGACATGGGCTTAGGTTGCAAGGGCGTTGTAGCTAGCTCGCTTCCTGGTCCTGCAGGCAACGTTGAATATTTCCTCTGGCTTAAGCGTGGCGCCCCCGCAATATCGGAAGAAGCGATCACTCGCGCGATCACGGAAGGTCCGCAATGAAAAAAGGTGCTGGCGTTGGTCGTGCGATTCTTATAGCAGTTCACCCAACTCGAGTGGATGCAGCAGAAATGGCGCGCGCGTTGGCGGATTCATTGATTGCTGAAGGTTTTGCGCTCTATTCGAATAATCCCTTCCTCGTGCCCGG
>CAIQXR010000094.1 GCA_903875815.1 uncultured Actinomycetes bacterium | reverse complement strand
TTGTATCGCTCTTGGCTCTTGCCAGAACTTTGATCATGAGAGGAGATCCATCGAGGCACGAAATAGGCCGCCCACATCCCGAGGATGATGAGGTAGATAAAACCGGAGGCCATGGAAGAGAAGATTATGCGTCTACGCGGGGAAAGTTGTGGATTTGGGCGGTATGTCCGATTTAAAGAATTGCTGGATTTTCCTTCACAAAACAGAGATGGTCCCGCCATTCGCCGCTGATATGGAGATAGCGGTTTCGCACTCCTTCAAAGATGAAGCCGGCCTTCTCGGCTACTCGCCGGGACGCCTCGTTCTCTGGTCGGAGATTGATCTCAATCCGGTGTAACGCCAGATTCGTAAATCCATAATCAGAGATCAGCTGCACTGCTCGGGTTACTAAGCCACGATTGGCGAAGCGCTGATCGATCCAATAGCCAATGTGGGCGCCACGAAAGGCGCCATAAATAATCCCGCCCAACGTGATCTGACCAACAAAGTTCCAGCGAGCGCCATCATGAAACCAGATCGCCAGCGTCAGCGAGCGGCCAGCTCGACCTTCGCGTCGAAATCTGCGAACCATCTGTGAATAACTCGGGAGCGCAGCATCGGCATCAGCCGAGGGGCGCGTCGCTTCCCAGGGTTCCAACCACTCGCGATTTATTTCGCGCACCGAATCCCATTGAGCTCGATCGCGCAATCGCAACGGCGTCAGGAGTAAATCGCCATCAACGATCTCTAGTGGCCAGCCAGCGCTCACTTAATTATTACTCCGCTCCAAAATCATGACATCGACCAAATCGCCCGCTTTGTAGGTAGTGGTCTCCTCATTCATCAAGAGCAATCCATTGGCTTCCACCAAACTTTCCAAGCTCTCCTGCTGGGGCAGGACATGTGCTTTGGCTGCTTCAACTTTGACGCGAATAAAGCTGCGCTCACCAGCCGGGCTCGTGGCGTTATCGGATAACTCCACTTTGATGCGACTGCGGAAAATATTAGGAGCCCCGAGCATGGTCCGGATCATGGGGCGAATAAAGAGCTCGAGTGCGAGATAAGCGTTTACTGGTTCGCCAGGAAGAGTCACTACCGGGGTTTGATCTGGGCCAATCAGCCCGAAATTAAATCGGCCGGAGTCAGTCATGGCGGGGTGCACTGTGGTGATTTCACCGAGTTCGCGAAGAACATCACTGATCATCTCGAAGGATTCATCTTTGCTTTCACCGCTAATTACGATCAGATCGGCGCGCACCAGCTGATCTTCAACAATGCGCTTAATTTGTTCGCGACTCTCGGGAATGCTGTGCACACGATATGCGGTAGCACCCGCCTCTTTCACTGCAGTAGTCAGCATCCAGGAATTTGTTTCGTACTCGTCTTCCACGTCACCGAGTGGAGCGCCTGGTTCGACTAAATCATCGCCGGCCGAAATCACCACAACGCGTGGGTGCGGTCTGGTCGGCAAGTGATTGAGACCGACGGAGGCCGCTAATCCAATGTGTGTCGATCGGATTCGACTTCCCGCTGGCATCACAACTCGATGGCCAACAACGATATTGCTGGCGAGCGATGCGCCATGAGCATCGAGGAGCGGCATATCAAAGGGCGCAAGTGGGTGGGCAATAGCGAGTAATTTCTCGAGGAACTCCTCCACGCTTACTTGCTGATCCATGACTAAACCTTACTTCTTCCCTAGAGTTATTCCGTGGAAGCATCTGCGCAAAGTTCAGAGCAATTAGCTGCTCGCAAGAGTGATCTGCGTCGCCGTTATCGGGCCGAGCGCGCACTTCTTAATCCTGGAAATGCTGCCGATTTCTCTTGGCTCCATGTTGTGCAATCTGCAGAGCTGACCAGTGTGCAGGTCATCGCGTCGTATCTCTCCTACGGTGATGAGCCCACCACCATCGATATTAATCAAGCAATTCTCGCTGCTGGCAAAACTCTCCTCTTGCCGCGACTAATGCCGGATAAAGATTTGGAATGGGTAGCGTGGAACGGTGATGCCCAAGCACTACGACAAGTGGGCAAAAATCTTTGGGAGACCATCGGCTCGGCCGTTGGATCCGAAACTATCGGCGCCTTTATCGTCCCAGCACTTCATATCAATCAGGCGGGCTATCGGTTGGGACAAGGTGGTGGATCTTATGATCGCGCGCTTGCTCGAAGTAGCGCGTGGAAAGTCGGTCTCATTTATCCCGGTGAATTAACGAATGAAGAGTTGCCAGTTGAGCCGCACGATCAACGACTGAGTGCTGCTGCAACTCCGACCCTGATCGTTCGATTTAAATAAAACTGCACCAACAATTACATCGCATCGTCAAGATGGCGAGCCATAACAACGCGTTGCACTTGATTGGTGCCTTCATAAATCTGAGTCAGTTTGGCATCGCGCATCATTCGTTCGACGGGATAGTCGCTGACATAGCCGTAGCCACCTAATACTTGAACGGCATCCGTAGTCACTTTCATCGCGACGTCGGTAGCAAAACATTTTGAGGCAGCCGAGAAGAATGTGAGGTCACTTTCGCCACGTTCCGATTTCACTGCTGCTTGATAGGTAAGTGATCGAGCAGCTGCAATCTGCATCGCCATATCTGCCAAAATGAATTGCACACCTTGGAAATCAAAGATCGGATGGCCAAATTGCTCACGTTCGTGGGCATATTTTGTAGCAGCTTCGAATGCGCCTTGGGCAATTCCCAGTGCTTGCGCTGCGATCGTAATGCGAGTGTGATCCAGCGTCTTCATCGCTAATCCGAAACCAGAACCGATCTCACCAATCCGGCGGTCATCCGGAATGCGCACGTTATCGAAATACACTTCGCGAGTCGGTGAACCTTTAAAACCCATCTTCTTTTCATGAGCACCAAAGGAGACTCCCGGATCGCTCTTTTCCACAATAAAGGCGGTAATGCCCTTGGATTTAGCGGCCGGGTAGGTGGATGCAAGGACGGTGTAGAAATCTGAGAAGCCGGCGTTGGAGATCCACTTCTTACTTCCTGAAATGACCCAATCATCACCGTCGCGAACTGCCCGAGTTTTCATGCTGGCAGCGTCTGACCCAGCCTCTGATTCGGATAAGCAATAAGAGAAGCCCTTACCTGCTGCAAGTTGGGTTAAATATTTCTTCTTCTGTTCTGTACTTCCGCCAATAATCAGTGGCACGGAACCCAACTTATTTACTGCTGGAATCAACGATGATGATGAACAGACGCGAGCAACTTCTTCAATAATTATTACGGCGGCGAGTGCGTCAGCGCCTTGACCACCAAATTCTTCAGGAACGTGTGCTGCAGCGAGATCGGCGCTTTGAAGTGCTTCATATGCTTCTTGTGGGAAGCGCGCATTCTCATCGACATCGTGCGCAAACGGCGCAATCTTTTTATCGGCAAGTGCACGGACGCTCTCGCGTAGGGCCTGATATTCATCACCAAAGAGCGGTTCCATATGAGTATTAACTCGCCTTTTCACTAATCCGTCTAGGGCTAGCGGACGTGATCTTTCAGTCTTCTTTTTGAAGCCCAGCCAAATACCGGTTGTAAGCGGTGAGTTCGTCTTCAATTCCCATGGCATCGGCGCGATCGGCTGCTCGATCCAGACGCTTGGCTTCACGGGCATCATCGCGAACCCATTGAATGAAAGTGGCAATCAAAGCGAGCAAAATCGGAACTTCACCCATTGCCCAACCAATTGCCCCACCTAGGCGTTGGTCAGCAAGCAAGTCGGTAAACCAGGGACGGTGGAGCGCTGCAAAGAATCCGCCGTCAAGCAACGTGGTCGAAGACATGAGCGCGACAGAGAAGAAGGCATGAATACTCATTGCAGCGAAGAGAACAATGATGCGCACCAAGTGTGGAATCTTCTTGGGATTGGGATCAACGCCAACAATGACATAGAAGAAGAGCGTTCCCGCTAGCAAGAAGTGAAGATCCATAAAGAGATGGCCGGTATGGCTCTGCATCAGATGGCCAAAGAGTGGCGTCATGTATAGGGCAAAGAGTGAACCATCGAAGATTGCTAGCGCCGCGATGGGATTGGTAACGATGGTGGAATAGCGCGAATGCAAAATGGTGACTAAGAGTTGGCGCAGGCCGCGCTCCTCCGATGTACGTCCACTGGGCAGCGCTCGAAGCGCCAAAGTGATCGGTGCACTAAGAACAAAACCGATTGGTGCAATCATTCCTAAGATCATGTGGCCGATCATGTGGAAAGAGAAGGCCAAGTGCGCATAAACACCAATGCCACCACTTGTTGCAAAGTCAGCTGCAGCAACACCGCACGCAAAAGCGATGGTGCGGCCGACTGGCCACTTATCTCCTCGGCGAGCGAGTTGCACAACTCCGCGAATGTAGAGCGCCGTCACAAGAATTAAGAGGCCGAGAAAAGTTCCATCCGGAATATAGCTCCAGAGCAATCGACCAATCGAAGGGCGAGCTTGCATAGCAATTCCAGTTAGTCCCAAAACCGGGTCGGTGGAAAGATCTGACCCGGCAGCAGGTGGTTGGGAGACCGAGAGCCACGTACCGAGACCTAGCGCAATAACCATCACCATGATTTCGTTACCTAAGAGTTGGAAAACCGCACGAGTGCCGGTGAGTTTCGCTGAAATATATGTGCGATGTCGATACCCAATAAATATAAGAAGGGCTGTAAGGGCAATTTTGAGCGCTACCAAGAATCCGTAGAAACTTTGCCAAGCAGCGAAACTATGAAGTCTCGTCCATGCATTAGCGCCTCCGCTGATAACCACAATGACAGCAAGCCACAGTGCCAAGGCACTAAAGCGCGGTATGGCTAGATCTCGTTCGTTGTGCGAAATCAGGAGAAGTGCAACGACTCCCCCCACCCAGAGCGAGATGGCAATAACGTGAAAAAGTAGTGAGCCAATGGCTAGTCCGTGATTTCCGAAATTACTGGCGTGGCTTTGGAAAACCGGCGTAATAATTCCTACGAAGGTAATAGCGAGCAGCGCTAACCCACCACCAATTTTCTTTACTCGCTGAATTGCAAGCAGCGCGATGAGTCCTGCAGCTGCCGTATAGATATAGCTTTTGCCGAGAGCAGTTTGGGTGATAAACGAGCGGAAGGAATTGAAATCTAAAGCACCACTAATTGGAGTCCCGAGAACTACGGCAAGTTCGATCACGCTATTTAAAACAGTAAAGAGAAACCAAGCCCCGGCAAAGTAGAAGCCGAGCCGGTGGAGTCGCCTAGCTTCGGATTGCAGTTCGCCACGAACTTCGCGAAGGAGAAAAGTAGTTGCAAAGAGAACTGCAACCAATCCGATTGCTGCGCAGAGTTGAAGCCCTTTAGTAAGTGCCTCGAAGAAACCGACCAATCTCGTCGACTACTTTCGGGAGCGCTTTTTAGGTGCGCCGAAAGTCTGCTTGGCGTAGTAGATCAAAAAGAGAAATACGCCAAATGCCATGACCAAAAGCACGATCACAAAAATAGTTGTTCCGGTAGAACTTCCCGATGTCACAGTGGACTGAGTAGTTGTGGGAGTTGGCGCTGCAGTTGGAGTGCTAACACCACCAGGAGCGGTGAAGAAGAAGGTGTACGAGCCTGCGAGGGGGGCTTCGTTATCGACCAATAAATTGTAAGTAACGGTGTAGACGCCTGTTGTGACGAGCGGCTTCAAGCCAATGATCGCTTGATTGGCATTAATAGTGAGTGAACCATCATCTACTTGATCACCATTAGGGCTAAGGACAGTGATGGAGTTTCCATCCATGGCCAGTGATTCTGCTGTCGTAATAGTGATTGCGCTGGGCGCGACTGAAATATTGGCACCAGCAGCTGGAGTTTGTGAAGCGATGGAGTTTGCGAAGGCAGCGCTGGGGAGGAGTACCAAGAAGGCGCTGGTCGCGAGGGCTGCTACCGACTTAAGTAGAGAGTTCGACTTCATTTCTTTAGGATAGCCCCCATGCCGACTTATGAGTATGCCTGCGATAGCTGCGGCCACCAATTCGAGCAGTTTCAGTCCTTTTCTGAGAGCGCCCTCACAGAATGTCCACAATGCAAGGGCGCCATCCGTAAAGTCTTCTCTAATGTGGGAGTCGTCTTTAAGGGCTCTGGCTTTTATAAGAACGATTCGCGATCTACCCCCGCAGCGCCAGCGGCAAGCACATCTTCTGATTCAGCACCGAAGCCAGCTACGCCAGCCTCATCTGATTAATTCGTAAGGCCTACCCGTGGTGGGGTGGGCGATCGCGCAACATCTCGGCGTCGCGGCGCCAATCATCATCTTCCCGCGGATCGACTTCATCATTGGTAAGTGTTGGAAGAATCTTCTTTAGCTCGGGCTTATTAGATTCAGCGTTTGAGGATGCAACATCGGCAGCGCTCTTATCTGACGACTCGGTAGACACGCTTAAAGGCTAGCACTCAACTCCTTAAGCGCATTCTCCCCCTGCCCCGTAAACTTCACGCACACCACAATTTGGGAGAGATCATGTTCGAAAAACTTGGCCACGCAGTCGTCCATCGCCGCAAGGCCGTGCTTGCGCTCTTTATCGTTTTCCTTATTGGCTTTGGCGCAATGGCGGGACTCGCGATTCCTCGCCTCTCCGGCGGCGGATACTCAAACCCCAATAGTGATTCAGCAAAAGCTTCGACATATCTCACCAACACTTTCCACGTAAAAGATCCGGCAGTTGTTCTCGAAGTGAAATCGACGGGCTTGATCTCGGATCCCGCTGTTGCCGCATCTGCAATCGCACTTGAAAAAGCTGTAGGCGCAGAGAAAGGCGTTCAAAAGACGCTCTCGTATTGGAGCGCTGGTGGCGCACCAACACTCGCAAGTAAAGATCAGCATGCCGCCTATCTCTTCATTTACTCCACGGAAGCCAATCCCATCGATGCCAAGCCGCTGGGCAAATTAATCGAAAACAAATATGACGGTACTTTCCAAAATCTTCGCGTCTACGTCAATGGCGTAGCTGCTTTTAACTCGGCGCTCTCCGACAAAATTTCGAAGGATCTCGGATTAGCAGAAGGAATCTCCGTTCCGCTGATCTTCTTACTCTTGCTCTTTGTCTTTGGTGGTTTGATTTCCAGCGCTACCCCGATGATTGTTGCAGTCACGTCAATTATTGGTTCACTCGGAATTATCTATGTGATCTCACTCTTTACTGGTGTCAGCATCTTCGCCCTTAATTTGATTACCGGAATGGGTCTAGGCCTAGGAATTGATTACGCGCTCTTGATGGTCAATCGCTTCCGCGAAGAGCTGCACCATGGCAAAGATGTAGAAACAGCGATTGTCATCACTGTAAAGACTGCAGGAAAGACCGTTTTCTATTCTGGCATCACCGTCATCATTACGCTCGCATCATTGACTTTCTTCCCGTTGATGTTCCTTAAGTCATTTGGCTACGCTGGTATGAGCGTTGTTGCGGTTGCCATCTTTGCTGCGCTCGTTCCCTTCCCAGCAATATTGGCGATGATCGGTACTGGGATCGATAAGTTCGTGGTACGAAAGAGTGCAATCACTCCCAAAGCCGACGGCCGCTGGGCTCAGACAGCTCGCTTTGTTATGCGGCGCCCGATCGCAGTGGTCGTTCTCTCACTCACTGTTCTCACTGTCATCGCCTCCCCCATTCGCAATATCGTCTTCTCGCAGGCCGATGCTCGAGTGATGCCGGCTTCTTCACCTCTCGCTATAGCCAACGCCATGGCAACAACTGATTTCCCGGGCCAGGAAGGTAACCCGATCGAATTCATCCTTCCGAACGCTGCCGGCAAAGATGCTGAAGTTGCTGCTTATGAAAACAC
>CAIQXR010000093.1 GCA_903875815.1 uncultured Actinomycetes bacterium | reverse complement strand
GAACTTCAGTAATCAATGACTGCGCGCAAGTCCAAGTACTTCTCGCTACTCTCTTTGGGTCAGAGCGCCCTTGCTCTGTTGCTGATATTTCTCTGCTTATTGGCTGCTCAATGGCAGTACCACCGAGGCGTACATCGGAGTCATGCCAATGGTCTGATCCGAACGAATCAGATTCTTCCGGCCCTAAATTCGCAAGAGCTTTCCGCAGTCTCTGATCCCATTAGCCAACAATGGCGCAGTGCCACTTTGACTGGCTCTTTTGATCAAAGCCATCAGCTATTGGTTCGAGATCGCTACTCACAGGGACGATTTGGCTTTGAAGTTCTCAATGTCTTCCACGACAACACGGGTCGAAACTATTGGATCGACCGAGGTTGGGTAGCGGCCGGCAAAAGCGCATCTACTCCCCCCACGATTCCGGTTCTTGGCAAAGAGGTCATAACCATCACGGCTCGAATTCGCAGCGACGATCTCTCGCATCAAATTGCCGGTTCGTTCTTCGCGACCATCCCCACCAAGCACGCTGCTACTAACCTCACCACTGCGCAAGGAGTGAACGCTGCCCCCTATTACCTTGATCTGCTAACTCCCACAACGCCACCGGCATACCTAACGAAGATTGATTTACCTGATTTAAGTAACGGCCCCCACTATGCCTACGCTTTACAGTGGCTGCTCTTCGCGGTGATCGTTGTGGTCGGAAGAATCGCCATATTTAGAGAGTTTGGCGCTCGTAAAGATCAAAGTAAAGACCTCGAGCTTTAACTAATTCATCATGCGTTCCGCGCTCGGCAATTTTGCCTGACTCCAAAACCAGAATTTGATCGGCGCTCTGAATTGTGGAGAGTCGATGAGCAATGACGATGCTGGTTCGTCCCTGCAGCGCAACCTTGAGAGCCTCTTGGACCAACGCTTCATTTTCGGAATCCAAGTGCGCTGTAGCTTCATCCAAAATCACGATCGCCGGAGCTTTCAATAGCAGCCGCGCGATAGCCAGGCGCTGGCGCTCTCCGCCTGAGAGGCGATGGCCGCGTTCTCCCACAACCGTATCCAAGCCGTTAGGGAGCGTACGAATGAAATTGCCGATCTGCGCAGCATCACATGCAGCCCAAATTTGATCGAGCGAAGCTTCGGGTCGTGCATAGCGAAGGTTTGCTTCGATGCTTTCATGGAACATATGAGAATCCTGCGTCACCACGCCTATAACGGAACGAAGATTCTCGAGTGCGAGTTTCCGAATGTCCACGCCATTGATGGTGATTGCACCCGAGGTGACATCGTAGAGACGAGGCAAGAGCGCCGAAATCGTTGATTTACCTGCGCCTGATGGTCCCACTATCGCCGTCAAAGTTCCCGGTTCAACTTCAAAACTGAGGTCGTGAAGGACTGTTCCCGAATCCACCAATTCCTTCTTGGCCGCAAGTTCTAATGAGGCGAGGGAAATCTCCTCCGCCTTCGGATAAGCGAACGTGACAGAGTTGAAATTAATTCGCGGTTGCCCATCCGGGAGTGCCCTCGGTTCGGCCGGGCTCTTCACCATAGG
>CAIQXR010000092.1 GCA_903875815.1 uncultured Actinomycetes bacterium | reverse complement strand
CGCGAAGGCGTTAGCCCTGACTCTCAAAAATGAATTCGACTTTGAATCCATTTTTGGCGTGCTGGCCATTTTGGGTGACAAAGATGTGATGGGCTATCTCCACGAGATTGAGCCAATTATTGATCGTCTCGTTGTTACGCGAAACAGTTCGGAGCGCGCTCTCCCCGTGGATCAACTCGAAGCCATGGCTGTTCAAGTCTTTGGTCGCGACCGAGTTTTCGTGGAGGCCGATCTCAAATCTGCAATTACCTATGCCATGGAGCAGTGCACTCTGGTCAACCAGGTCAGCGAAGGAATTTCGGCCGTTGTCATTTTGGGTTCGGTAGTAACGGCAGGGGAGAGCAAAGCAATCGTTCGCAAAATCGCACTCTCGCACAATCCTGATTTTGTCGATCCGGACGATCCTGAAAGTGAGGAGTTCTAAGATGCGCGTGCTTGGCTCTGCAGTAATTGCGATGGAATCAATTTTGGTGGGATTCGCACTTCTCCTTGCCATGGATAACCATGGCGCGCTCGCACTCTCACTCGGTGGCGCACTTGCGATTGCCATGTTGCTCTGCGCCGGAATGATGAAAAATATTCGCGGCTGGATCTTCGGATCACTCCTGCAAATCGCACTGATCGCTTACGGCACCGTCGTTACACCCATGTATTTCATGGGCGGCCTCTTCGCCGCTCTGTGGGCGGCGGCCTATTACCTCGGCCGCAAGGGCGAAGCTATCCGCGCCGAACTCCTGGCAAAAGGCCCCATAAAGCCCGAATAAATTGCGGGTTATCCCTGCTCTTTCCCAGAATTCTTGATTTCGCCGCAATTGATTAGACTGCGCAGGTGACTATCGAAAGAACTCTGATCCTCGTCAAGCCCGATGGCGTTCGTCGCGCACTCATTGGCGAGATCATTCGCCGCATCGAAGCGAAGGGCTATCAGATCGTCGCGCTCAAATCGATGAGCGCCGATCGTGAGCTTCTCACCAAGCATTACGCCGAGCACGAAGGCAAGCCGTTCTTTGAACCGTTAGTGGAGTTCATGCTCTCTGGACCGATCGTTGCGATCGTCGCTGAAGGCAATCGCGTCATTGAAGGCTTCCGCGCTATTGCGGGAACGACCGATCCCACTGTTGCTGCGGCCGGAACAATTCGTGGCGACTTGGCTCGCGACCAAGGTACAAAAGTTACTCAAAATCTTGTCCACGGCTCTGATTCACCAGAATCTGCAGCCCGTGAAATCTCTATCTTCTTCCCTGAGCTCTAGCTCGTCGATCGATTGAAAGGCACCAATGAAAACTCAGAAGACTAATCGCATGTCCTTTATTGGACGCGACATGGCTGTTGACCTCGGTACTGCCAATACCCTCGTCTATGTTCGCGGCCGTGGCATTGTGTTGAATGAACCTTCTGTTGTTGCTGTCAATCAAGATACTGGCGCAATACTTGCTGTCGGCTTGGAAGCAAAGCGCATGATCGGTCGTACTCCCGGAAACATCATCGCCATCCGCCCACTTAAAGATGGTGTGATCGCAGATTTTGATACCACTGAACGCATGCTCCGTTACTTCATTCAGAAAGTGCACAAGCGTCGCTACTTGGCAAAGCCTCGTATTGTTGTGTGTGTTCCATCAGGTATTACTGGTGTTGAGCAGCGTGCCGTAAAGGATGCTGGCTATGCCGCCGGTGCCCGCAAGGTCTACATCATTGAAGAGCCTATGGCTGCCGCAATTGGTGCGGGTCTTCCTATCCACGAGCCAACCGGAAATATGGTTGTTGATATTGGTGGCGGAACTACTGAAGTTGCCGTTATTTCACTTGGCGGAATTGTTACTGCGCTTTCCATCCGCGTCGGTGGCGATGAACTTGATCAAGCAATTATCGATTGGGTGAAGCGCGAATATTCACTCCTCCTCGGAGAGCGCACAGCTGAGGAGATCAAGATGGCGATCGGCTCTGCCTATCAACTTCCTGGCGAACCTGATGCTGAAATTCGTGGTCGCGATCTCGCAACTGGTCTGCCAAAGACCATTTTGGTGAGCGCTGAAGATATTCGTCGCGCTATCGAAGAGCCAGTTAATCAAATTGTTAATGCTGTAAAGAGCACGCTCGATAAGACTCCACCAGAGCTTGCGAGTGACCTCATGGATCGTGGCATTGTCCTCACCGGCGGTGGCGCACTTCTTCGTGGTCTTGATGAGCGTCTACGCATCGAAACCGGAATGCCTATTCACGTCTCCGAACGTCCATTGCAGGCAGTTGCCGAAGGTTCCGGAAAGTGTGTGGAAGAGTTTGAAGCTCTTGAAAAGGTTTTGATTTCCGAACCTCGTCGCTAGTTTCATCGCTTAGGTAAAGGAGCACAGCCGTGGCAGTTAATGGCAACAACCGATCCCGGTTGCTCCTTGTCATTCTGCTCGTGACTTCACTCTTTCTAATCACGCTCGATCTGCGCGGTGTATCCATCACCAAAACTTCTCGCTCCGCAACCGAATCATTCTTGGCACCCGTTCAACGGGGAGTCTCTGATTTCTTCTCACCGGTAGGAAATTTCTTCAGCAACGTAAAGAATTTTGGAAAGACTAAAGCCGAGCTCAGCGCCACTAAGGCTGAGAACGAGAAGTTGAAAAGTGAATTAGTGGTCAGCGCGGATGTGCAAGGCCAACTCACCAAACTCAAAGCAGCACTGAATTTAGCGGGTCGTGGAAAATTCCAAGTTGTCTCTGGTCGCGTCATTGGCCAAGGGTCAGCCTCGACTTTTAGCCAGACGATCACGATTGATGCTGGCAGCCGTGATGGCGTGAAGAAAGATATGACTGTTATTAGCGGAGCAGGGTTAGTCGGAATTGTTAAAGAGACTACTGCTAACTCTTCGATTGTCCTTTTGATGTCAGATCCGACATTCCGTGTAGGCGTTCGGATCGCGCGTTCACAAGGCGTCGGCGTACTTCTCGGCCAAGGAAATGGCAGCTACTTACTTCAACTTCTGGACGCTGCCGGAACAATTCAAAAAGACGATGTACTTCTCACTTTGGGCAGCGATGGCAATCGGCCATTTGTTGCAGGAATTCCGGTAGGCCGCGTTACCTCTGTTAATGACACAACTGCTTCACTCACTCAAGAAGCAAATGTCAAAGGTTTCGTTACCCTCAATAATTTGGGCGTGGTCTCGGTGATCGTAGGAAATCTCAATAATGACCCGAAGAACGCTTTGGTCCCGACGCCAGATCCAGTAGTGACAACTTACGTCACCGAGACAGTAACGCCGGGCACCGCAATACCTGGGGCTAGCCCAACACCAACAACTTCACCGGCACCAAAGCCAACCCCGAGTGCAAGTAAGAAGAAGGCTTAGTAATGAGTCCGATTCGAGTGGCGTTGAGCTCACTCTTTCTCTTCTTTGTCTTTACTATTCAAGAAGGTGCCATCAATCGTATTCACTTTCCCGTCACCGGCTTCTCGCTCTATTTAGCAGTGCTGATTGGAATGATGGCGCTGGAAGAGAAATCCGGCGCAGTCATTATGGGATTTATTGGCGGGATCATTCTTGATCTAGCACCCACCACCAATTCCCCGTTTGGACAGTGGGCGCTAGTACTCACCGTTGTTGGTTATGCCATCGCCTCTAACACTGAGAGCGTGGGCGATTTCTCATCGAGTCCAGGCGCATTTGTTCTCTTCGTAGCCTTTGGTGCAACCCTCACTCTGGGGCTCTATCTTCTGGTCGGATCGATGGTCGGCGAAGATGCCGGAACCGTGGGTCGAAATATCATCGTAATCATCGGTAACTTCATTTGGACTTTGCTCTTTACGCCAATCTTCTTACCCATCGTCTCCCGCGTTCGTACTTACACCATGACATCGCGAGAGCGCGCATGAGCCAACGTTCTCGCCTTAATCTCATCGTTGTTCAGGCACTTGTTGCCTCGCTGATCTTTATCTTGATGGGCCGACTTTTCTATCTGCAAGTAGCTGATTCTAAGAAATACCAAGATGCTGCGCTCAGCATTCAAAGTCGTGATGTCGTAACTCCAGCAGTGCGTGGTGCCATCACCGATTCCTCTGGCATCCCTATGGTGATCGATCGTCCGGGAATGGTGATCACTGTTGATCGCAGCGTTATTGACAAGCAACCCGATAAAGGAACGTCTGTTCTCTCATCCGTTGCAAAGCTACTGGGATTAAATTTAGCCGACGTCTTTCAGGCGACCCGACTCTGCGGCGAACTACCGACAACCTCTCGCACCGGATGTTGGAATGGAACGCGCTACCAACCAATTCCCGTAACGCGCACTGCTACCGAGGCGCAAGCGCTGAAAATTTTAGAGAATAGCGATATCTATCCGGGTATCGATGCCCAGCCTTATCCGGTCCGTAGCTATCCCTCACTTGCGGGGGAGAATGCAGCGCACGTTCTTGGCTATGTCGGATCGGTGACTGAGGCTG
>CAIQXR010000091.1 GCA_903875815.1 uncultured Actinomycetes bacterium | reverse complement strand
GACATATAGAGAAGCTCTGCAACAGCCTTTGTTGTTTTCTTGGCACGCTCTTCATAAGCGCCAGCGCAGCCAACCCAGAAGAGATATTCGACATCATCAGGGATTTGGCCATCAATGACAGTGATGGGGAAATCGCATTCAGCAATCCAAGCATCGCGATCGGTGCGGTTAGCACCCCAAGGGTTGCCTGCTTTTTCTAAGTTTCTAAAGGTATTACCTAGTTCAGTAGGGAACTCTGATTCCACTAATACTTGGAAGCGACGCATATTAACGATGTGATCGACATGTTCGATATCTACGGGGCACTCTTCAACACAAGCACCGCAAGTAGTACAAGACCACAAAATATCTTGCGAAATAGCATTTACTTCAGAGCCACCAACGATCGGCGCATCGTTCGGAACTTTAGTCAGCGCATGATCGCGCATCGCCATAATCAATAACTTTGGTGAGAGTGGCTTCTCTGTATGCCAAGCTGGGCACTGTGATTGGCAGCGACCGCACTCGGTGCAGCTAGCCATATCGAGCAAACCCTTCCATGAAATATCCGAACTCTTACCAATACCAAATACATCATCTTCCTTGGGATCTTCAAAGTCGATGACTTTGCCGTGCGAGAGCATTTCTGGAAGCGGTCCCAGTGAAGGCTTGTGATCAATGGTGCGCTTAAAGAAAATGTTGAACGGTGCAAGGAAGCGGTGCCAAGCAACACCCATCGTTAAGTTCAGCGCAATGACGATGAACCACAACATCGACACAACAACTTTGATCGTTGCAACAATTTGAATCTGTGTGAGGTCGATGTATTGCGCGCTCTCTAACCGATGGAGATCAACGACGCAGAAAACAATTGCGAGGATTGTGGCTTCGACGTAATAGGCCTTCCAGCTTCCTGATCCCAAAAAGCGCGAGGTGCGACCTTTGTGCCAGAAGCGAGTGGCTTGGCGAATTCCAATCAGCGTCACAATTCCCACACCTGTGGCCCAAGCAATGCCTTGGGTGAACCAAATATATGGAGCCCAATCACCAATCAACGGAAGCAAGAATGTGGGATCAACAATCTGAATAAAAGCTTGTAGGAGTGTTCCGGCCAACGCGACAAAACCAATCATCACAAACCAGTGCGCGATTCCCGAGCCGGTAAATTTCAACATCTTGCCGTGGCCCAAAATCTCCACGAGGGCGTTCTTCAGACGAGCTTGCTTCTCGTCGCTACGGGTGGGATCTGGCTGGCCGCTCGAAATCATCCGGTACATCTCCCGTCCGCGCATCCCGATAAGTACAAGCGCAACGGCGGAGACCAAATAAGCGACGGTGCCAAGGATCCAAGTCATAAGCCAACGGTAGTCCGACGACCACTTCCGAGTCCCAGGTTGGGCACTTCTTCCGGACATGGAAAAGATGAATGTCCGGAGAGAAGTCCCAACTCTGTTCCTCTTTAACGCGCGCAACGAAATGGCCAGGGAGAGACCTGACTGGACTGAGGCTCCGACGGGGGCTGCGCCTTTTCTTTTAGCCCCCAGGAGCGCTCAGCCAGGAGGGGCTCGGCCGATTCCAACAAGGGCTCGGATCGGGGAAGAGCGCGGCCGCGGGAATAAATGGGGTAGCGGGCTGGTTACCTAGGCACTGGACTTGAGTCCCGCCGACTCAATCTTTTGACAAGCGGCGACTCAAGATCGAGAATAAGACCGTAGCCCGGCATTAAACAGGCTTATTCCCCGGGGGCAACCCTAGAGAACAGAAGAAGGAGCAATACATATGGCTAAAGCAGTCGGAATCGACCTAGGAACCACAAATAGTTGCGTCGCAGTTCTTGAAGGCGGCGAGCCCACCGTTATCGCTAACGCTGAGGGCGCCCGTACCACCCCATCCATCGTGGCCTTTGCCAAGAATGGTGAAGTTCTCGTTGGCGAGGTCGCAAAGCGCCAGTCGGTAACAAACGTTGAGCGCACCATCCGTTCCGTTAAGCGCCACATGGGCACCACTTGGAAATTCCCAGAGACTGGTGACATCGATGGCAAGAAGTACACCCCACAGGAGATCAGCGCACGTATCTTGATGAAGCTCAAGCGCGATGCTGAGTCCTATCTCGGTGAGACCATCACTGATGCAGTAATTACTGTCCCTGCATATTTCAATGACGCAGAGCGTCAAGCAACAAAAGAAGCTGGCGAAATTGCTGGCCTCAATGTTCTTCGTATTGTCAACGAGCCAACAGCGGCAGCACTTGCTTATGGCTTAGATAAGGGCGATAAGGAACAAACAATTCTCGTCTTCGACCTCGGTGGCGGAACATTCGACGTATCACTTCTTGAAATCGGCGATGGTGTTGTTGAAGTTAAGGCAACCAATGGCGATAACAAGTTGGGTGGCGACGATTGGGATAACGCTCTCGTTGAGCACTTGATTGCAACATTCAAGGCTGCAAATGGCATTGATCTCACCAAAGATAAGATGGCAATGCAGCGCGTTCGCGAAGCTGCAGAGAAGGCAAAGATTGAATTGTCTGCATCGCAGTCAACATCGATCAACCTTCCTTACATCACGGTCGATGCTGAGAAGAATCCACTCTTCCTTGATGAAACCATCACGCGTGCACAATTCCAAACTATGACCGCAGATCTCCTTGATCGATGCAAGAAGCCATTCCAGGCAGTTCTTAAGGATGCTGGAATTCCTGTGAAGGATATCGACCACGTTGTTCTCGTTGGTGGCTCCACTCGTATGCCAGCTGTTGTCGATCTCGTTCGCGACCTCACTGGTGGAAAAGAACCTAACAAGGGCGTAAACCCTGATGAAGTAGTTGCCGTTGGTGCTGCTCTTCAAGCTGGAGTTCTTAAGGGTGAAGTAAAGGATGTTCTCCTTCTCGATGTCACACCACTCTCACTTGGTATCGAAACCAAGGGTGGCGTTATGACAAAGTTGATCGAGCGCAATACCACCATCCCAACTAAGCGCTCTGAAATCTTCACTACAGCTGATGACAATCAGCCAGCAGTGCAGATCCAGGCCTTCCAAGGTGAGCGCGAAATGGCTGCTTATAACAAGCGTCTAGGCATGTTTGAGCTCACAGGCATCGCGCCAGCACCACGTGGTGTTCCACAAGTTGAAGTGACCTTTGATATCGATGCGAACGGAATCGTTCACGTCTCTGCGAAGGATCTCGGAACCGGTAAGGAACAATCCATGACTATCACCGGCGGATCTGCTCTCTCCAAGGAAGAGATCGACCGCATGATGAAGGATGCTGAAGCACACGCTGATGAAGATAAGACTCGTCGCGAGGAAGCAGAAGTTCGCAACCAAGGCGATTCACTTGTCTACACCACCGAAAAGTTCTTAAAGGACAATGCCGATAAGTTCACTGAAGGCGAGAACGCTGAGAAGCGCGTCGAAGTGGAAGCAGCAATTGTTGAACTCAAGACTGCACTCGAAGGTTCAGATATCTCTGCTATCAAGTCAGCAACTGAGAAGGTCAATGAAATCTCACAGCAGTTAGGTGCAGCGCTCTATGCTGCGAATGCTGCCGCAGGCGAAGGCGCATCAGCACAAGCTGAAGATGGCGTCGAAGATGCTGAGATCGTAGAAGAGTAATGACTGAGAACCAGAACGTTCCTGCAGAAGAGGGCTCTGACCAAGAGCTCTCTGATGCGGTCGATGCGGCACTTGCTGAGGCAACAGTTGTTGTCGATGAAGTCGCCACACTCACTTCAGATCTCCAACGCCTTCAAGCTGACTACTCAAACTATCGCAAGCGAGTAGAACGAGATCGCGCCACTGCGCACGAGATCACTACCTCACTTGTGGTCGCAGAGTTCTTGCCGATCTTGGATGATATTGAGCGCGCCGATTCACATGGCGAACTCACTGGTGGATTTAAAGCAGTGGCCGAACGCTTACAAGCGATCACCACCAAGCTCGGTCTCACTAAATTCGATGATGTTAATGTGCCCTTTGATCCCATGATCCATGAAGCACTGATGCACTCAACTTCGAGTGACGTCACCGAGACAACCGCAACTCAAATCTTGCAGCCTGGCTACAAGTTCAAGGATAAAGTCATTCGTCCAGCACGTGTTGCTGTAACGGATCCGGAGTAATTCATGGCCGCCAAAGACCTCTATGAGAAGGATCTCTATGCGATCCTTGGCGTCAAGAAATCCGATGAGGATGCCGCTATTAAAAAGCAGTATCGCAAACTAGCGAGAGAGCTCCATCCTGATAAGAACAAGGGTGATAAGAAGCTCGAAGAGCGCTTTAAGGAAGTATCTGAGGCCTATGAAGTCCTCAGTGATGCTAAAAAACGCGCTGAATATGACGAGAGGCGCGACGCTTTCCAATCTGGCCGGATGCCTCGCGGCGGCGGCCAATTTGGCGGAGGCTTCCAAGGCGCTGATTACAGCGACATGTTCGGCGGCGGCGGAGTTCCGCAAGATATTTTCTCCACCCTATTCGGTGGAGCGCGCGGTCCGCGTAAGGGCCAAGATCTTCAAGCAGAAATCACCATCTCATTCCGCAATTCAATTGTCGGAACAGAGGTCACCGTTCCACTCAATCCTCGGAGTTCAACCGCATCATCGGTGACAACGCGAATTCCAGCAGGTATTGGCGATGGCAAGAAGATCAAAGTTGCTGGCAGGGGTGGCCCTGGCCAAGGCGGTCCAGGTGATCTCTATATCATCGTGCATGTAACCAAGCACCCAGTCTTTGCTCGCAAAGAGGGCGATCTAAATCTTTACATGACTCTGCCCATTACCTTTGCCGAAGCAGCGCTCGGCGCGGATATTAAAGTCCCCACACTCGATGGCGATGAAGTAACAGTGCGCATCGCACCCGGAACGCAAGGCGGAAAGATTCTGCGCGTCAAAGGTCGTGGTGTTAAGACCGCGAAAATTCAAGGGGATTTGATGATCACACTTGAAATTCAAGTACCACAGCGTGTTGATGGAAAAGCAAAGCAGGCACTTGAAACTTTTGCTGCCGAGACGGCAGAGTTTGATCCGCGAGCCGATTTAGCGCAACGCGCGAAAGCCTAAGGCCGCTGGATTTAATTAGGAGATTTGATGAACGAAGAGACGCAGCAGCCCGCCGATGACGAGGCGCTCTATGTCATCTCCATTGCTTCCCAGCTTTCAGGTATGCATCCACAAACCCTTCGCCAATACGATCGCATGGGTCTGGTCTCACCAGGTCGCGCATCCGGTCGCGGCCGTCGCTATTCGTTGCGCGATATCGCCAGCTTAAGAAATATCCAACGCCTT
>CAIQXR010000090.1 GCA_903875815.1 uncultured Actinomycetes bacterium | reverse complement strand
CTTGGTAAGACCACCAAGAAGATCACTGCACCTAAGCCAGTGTGCCCAGCTGGATATAAGAAGCTGATCTAAGTACATCAGTAAGTAAATATCGGTAGAAAAAGTCTCCTCTGTTCACACGAGCAGAGGAGACTTTTTAACAGGGAGAGATTATGAAGCGTCTATTTAGTGCGGCTTTAGCAACCATGATGATTATCGGATTGTCGTCAGCTGTCGTTTCAGCGCGCGCAGATTCAATCCCAGCCGAACAAATAGTTGCACCGCAAGAGCCTGGACTGGGTTATTTCGGATTCCGATCTTCTCCCGACTTTGGTTTGGTTTTTAGCTCCAGCCACTTACTTGGCATCGAGAGTGATGGCTCTCAAGTCAAAGCCATTCATAACTGCACTAGCGATACAGATCCGCAATGCAGCAAAGTTGATTTGTGGAAATACGTAGCGACCTTAAATATGTGCGCTTCGGCCACTGATTCAAATTGCATCGAGGCGGTCACTGCAAAAGATAAAGATGGCAACCCACTAACAACTAGCGTCGCGCAATCATTCCCTGGCAAGCGCGATCAAGATTATGTCGGAGATATCTCCCAAGATCTCCCCACTGGCGGACAACTACCGCTGATAGATATTCCTGGTGCGCCACATACGGGTGGCTCGCTCTACCTTCCGGAAGTGCGAATTCAAGGCATCAAAGATCTCAAACGCGGCGACCCCAAATTTTCGGTAGCAAATATCAATATCGGCCTCTATGCCGTCACCATCGCCCATGGCAATAACTATTCGGTCTATAGGGAAAGTGATCGCGTCTCTGATTATGTAAATCGTGATTGGAATGCAGGAATGAATGGCACTCAACCCGGCTGCATCGTCAATGATGCAACGACTTGTGCCCAACAACAGGCGTTGCCAGTCGATGTGAAGTTTGGCCTCAAAATCAGAACCTCCTTCCCAATCCCAGGATGGTTCCACGGCCGAGTAGCTGGCCCAGAAATTGAGATGTCGAGTCTGCCTAATGGCGGAACATCTCTCTCACTAACAGCAAACCCAGTCATTAGCCCGATTGTCTATGTCTGGAAGAAGAAGAGCGATTTACCTGCCGATCTCACGTCCTATATTGCTTCTCTTCCCAAGCCACTAGGTGGAACCGGAAGCGGTGCTGGAAATCCCACACTTCAGGCAGGCGATCCCAATCAGTGGAGCTTGCTCTTCGATACTACTAATTTCAATCAAGACAGTATGAATATGTTCCTACATTGGCTACCTGTTGTTGGAGATAAAGCGACTGCTGATCCCACCTACTGGACCTTCCTTGCTGAGCGCGAAACCCTCAATCAAACTAATTGCCAGTCCCCAACAAATACTTTGGCTGGAATCGTCTCCACAAATGCGACTCAATATTTAGCCGGGCCTCCGACATGGAATCCCAATGATGAAACATTGGATTACAAAGTTGCTTCAGCTCACTTCCAAGCAAGTGGCGATGTCTTCAAAGGATCCTACGACTTAGCAATCAACGCTGACTTAGCGCGATGTCTCTATGGATTCTCCAAAGCGCCCGTGAAAGCATCAGTCAGCATTGTCTCCTCTGATGGCACAGAACAAGTTGCGACAACCGTGATCAATGAGACCAACAACTGGATTTACCTATCAGCAAAGGGCTTCACTTTCTCCAACCCCACCGTGAAAGTAAAACTCACCCAAGAAAAGCCAGTGATTGCGCCAGCGCCACAACAGGCGACATCTACGTCATCTAAGAAATTAATGACAATCACATGCGTAAAGGGCAAAGTCAGCAAAACCGTAGCGGGCTCGAAATGTCCAACCGGATATAAGGCAAAGGGTAAGTAAATGAAGAAGTTCATTATTGCTCTACTTTCAGGAGCGGTTCTTTTTACTGGGACTATCGCCCGAGCCGATATCGCTCAAATTGGTGATCCTGGCAAGGCATGGTCGATTCCCGATGATGCTCAACTTGGCCAACAAATTCAAGAAGTCCTCGACACTCAACCAGGTGAGCAGCCTTCGTTTTTAGTTCGTAGTGATGCCGCTTATGCCCCTACTGGTGATCAACGAGATTTCCTCGAAGACCCCACTTGCCCTAGCGCGACAG
>CAIQXR010000089.1 GCA_903875815.1 uncultured Actinomycetes bacterium | reverse complement strand
GAAGGGACAATTTTAGGCGCGAGAGGCTGATACATAGAAAGGCCGAAAAGGGAAGTGGAGAGAACGAAAAATCCCCACCACTCCCCTAATTACAGCGGTGTTACTCAGCGTGAAAATTTACTCGCCTTCAGATTTTTTCCTTTTTCGCAGCTTTCTGTCTCGGATTGCGACGACAACTCCGAGAAGAGCTCCCATTGATAAAGCGATGATGGTGCTCATCCTAGGAAACCTCCAATGAAGCGAACGATTTGATAAGCAGTATTTAATTCACCGACGATATCAATTCCAGTTTTTACATCGTGCGCAACGCTTCCCCAATCAACTGATGGAGATGTTGAAGACGAAGTTATTGCTACTGCGACGGAAGTCGATGGTGATGGAAAATAGATATCAGAAGTTGTAAGACCAACATCGCTACTTGTTGCTGTTGAAGCATAGGCTGATTGTGCGAGAATCGGTAGGGCCAGAAGCGTCACTGCCAATGAGGCTATAAAGAATTTCTTTTTCATAAATATTCCTCTCAGAGCGGGAAAGTTCCCGAGTGGAGAGTGCGAAATTGTTTAAACTTCCTTTGATCTTTTTCCTTCTCATTTTCGAGCAAAAAGATCACTCTCTGATTTGTGTAACTAACTTCAAAAATGTCAGTACTTGATCCTTAAATCGGGATTATGCAAAGCGAATCCGGGCGTTTCCAATGGCGGGAGTTCTCGCTCTCCTCGCGGACGCGTCGCTTCTTCTTCAACAATAATGAAATCAGAATGACTCGAATGGAATTTGCTCTCATGCACGCCTTGATCGAACGTCCTGATCAAGTTTTTTCGCGCATTCAAATGCTCCAAGTCATGGAGGTTGCGGCGGGTTACGGGGCCGAGTCAATCGTGGATAGCCATATCGCGAGGATCCGAAAAAAAGTGCGGCTAGCCGGCGGCCCCAAAATCTTTAAGGCCGTTCATGGCATCGGATTTCGGCTAGAGCAGTAACAAAGCTTGGCCAGCGGCCAGTGCCTCGGCGCGCGAATCCACATTTAACTTGCGGTAGAGGTTCTTCAAGTGGGTCTTAATGGTGTTCTGCGAGATATTGAGAGATTTGGCAATTTCACCGATTGGCAGGCCAGTCGATAGACGGCGCAAGATCTCCAATTCCCGCTTGGTCAGCGAATGCCCCTGAGATTCACCAGCTTGGCTTCGCGCCATAGATTGCGCGCGAATGACGCTAGCAAGATTCTCCAAATAAACCGTCGGCATTTTGTTGGCGAGATCAAGCAGATGGCTCTTCAATTCATCAGAGAGATTGATAAAGGATCGGAAATATCCCATGGGGATCGCTAACTCCACAGCTCGCTCTAAATGGCGAGTAGCGGCAGGAGGGTTATGTGCGTTCATCTCTGCCATGAAGAGCTCTTTAATGAATTTCTCGTGATCTGATGTATCGGGAAGGCTGGAAATGATCTTTGTCGCATGGGCCGGGTCCTGTCGAGCCTGTAGGCCAACGAGAAAAGCGTGTGAGAATTTATTATCGGGAATTCGACCGAGCAGTTCATAAATTCGCTCCATGTCCCCCATGGCGAGGCGAACAAAGACTTCGGCGAAATCAATCATGAAGGTAATTTGTGAATCAAAAAGTGGTGAAGCGATGTACTCGCGCGCTTGGCGAATCATTCCCAAACCTTCGGTAATGCGACCTTGCTGGAGTCGAATTAGTGCGCCTTTTGCTAAGAGCGCCAATACCCACGGCCACTGCTGCGACACCAAAGCCAAGGGCAAGAACTCGCGAACTACTTCAAGTGACTCTTCCTCTTCTCCAAACTCAAGAAGTACATCGGCCAATACAAAAGCCGCTTCAAAGGGAAGATTTGCTCCACCCACTTCAAGTTTTTTGGCACCAAGAATGCAGAGGCGAGCATATTGCTCCGCTTCTTTGTAATATCCCCCAACAAAGCGTTCCAGTGCTCGACCACCAGGAATGAGCACTTGGAGAATGATGGGATCTTCATCCAGCGGCGCTTCAATCGCGGAATGGCTGAGCTCTCGAACGAGATCGAAATGTCCAGATAAGAAAGCAGCTGAAATTCCAGATCGCATCCCCGCCAGATGGCGAAAATCCATGTTGTTACCTTTAATAGCGAGCAAATTCTTCTGTGACGAGCTCAATGTTATGGCTTGCGAGAAGTTTCCCCGGTTGAATTCAAGCTGGGCTTGAATCACATCAAAATCTGGTTGATATTCGGCAGGCAGAGAATTGCGTATTTCCAAGAGAGATATTGCCGCGCTCTCCATATTGCCGACAGATAAATCACCATAAATCTGAGCAATCGTGAAGTCTGAACTCTTCCAATTTCGAATATCCCGAAGTCGAGGCAGCCAAGTGGAGATCAGTCGGGGGTTGCCCGAGTAAATGATGTAAACCAGGTTTTCCATGACAATCTTGCCGGCTTCGTTATTCAATCCCGCGTAAGTAAATATTTCGATGGCGCTCAAAATTTGGCCATTTTTGAGAGCTAACTCAGCGCTCTTGGTTGCCAATTTCTCCAATTGTGAGCGATCGCCATCCAGGCGAGTTCTAATTTCGGTTCGAATAAGTTCATTAATTCGGTAGCGAAATGGCAGTTCGCTGGTGCGGGAAATATAGACACCAGAGTCACTCAACGCCTTAACCTGCCGAGCTGCTACTGGCGAGCCGGTCAACTCTAAGATATCTTCTTCGGAGAATTGCTCCATAAAACTGAGTGATTGCAGGATTTCAAAATTCTCAGGTTCGAGATTATTAACCGCATATTTAATAATTACTTGACCATCGGATAGCGCGAGCTCTTCAATATTGGAGAGGGATTCACCGCCATGCTCACGAATTGCTTTTGCCAATATGTGCACACCTGCTGGCCAACCGTCGGCTTGGCTAAGAATTCGCAAGACAACAGGATCCTCAATATCGATCTTATTGAGTTTTGCGACTGCTATTTTTTCTTCTTCCGTGAATCGCAAATCTTGCGCAGAGAGTCGAGTCAACTGGAGTTCATTTTCGAGCCGTGAAAGTTCTAGTGGAGATGCCTGATTGCGAAGTGAAAGGATCTGTAAGTTGCTCGATGCATGGTTAATAAAGTTTTGCATTCCCGTTAAGTGCGCATTGGTAAAGAGATCGCTGCCATCAATCACCATAGAGAAATTGCGATCGTGAGTAGCCAACTCATTTGCGATTCGCATAATCGCGCGGCCAAAATCAAAGTCGTGATCCGAGAGCTCTTCAGCCCACGGGGCAAAGTCGGTAACGATTTTTCGAATTGCCACAATGAGATGTTCGAAGGTGTCCATGGGGGTGTGCTCTCGCGCCACTGAATACCAAATGGCATTTCCAGGGTTTCTCGCCACCCATTGCGCGGCGAGCGCGCTCTTTCCATAACCTGTTGGGGCAGTAATGATTGTCAGACGTGCGCCACGTTCTGCCAGCTTGGTCAAAAGTTCCTGCCTGACCAAAAAGCTGGGAAGAGGTTTGGGCGGAGTAATCCGAATGGGTGATACGCCTGCCTCAAGCGGGCTACTTGCGACCTTGGATGTACTCACCCCCTCATTATTAGTGAGGGTGATAGCCCAATGCTATAACCCGTATTTCTCACCCTCTCAACACAACGGTACGGGAGCGCTAAAAAGCACCCGCTAGGAGTCCTAGGGGGTGCTTTTTAAGGCGTTACAGCTGGTGGCGAGTGAAGGATTTGAACCTTCGAAGGCATTGCCGGGGGATTTACAGTCCCCTCCCATTGGCCGCTCGGGCAACTCGCCAGCGCTAATTTCTTAGCGAGAGCAGATTACCCCATAGGGGCGTACCAAAGAAATCGGCTCCTTTATGAGGCTGGATTAGTCCACACCACCGTGATCGAGGCGCGGCGAGCCGTAGAAATGTTCTCCTTGTCATGCCCTGGGGTATTGAGCGCATAACTTGCTTTTAAACCTAGGGATTTCAAGAATTTCATCACTGCTACTGCACGACCAGTGGAGAGGTAATTGACGTTCGGACTAATTTTTGTTGGCTGCACCCAGCCCACAATATCTACCGTAACTTGCGATGTCTTACTCAATCGTGTGGAAACTGATCTATAGAGCGAGGTGAGCTGAGCTCGTGCATTCTTATCAAGGAAGAATGAATCCATCGCATAGTAGATATCTACGTGCTTATGGAGAGTCTTGGTTGTAGCTGGCAAGAGTGTGATTGGGACATTTGCCGTACGGGGGACATTGTCAGCGGTCACGCCTACAGCTTGGAATGTATGGCTACCCACCTCAAGTGATTGTGGCATAGGCAGCGTCACAGAGTAATTTCCTTGGGCATCTGTAATTGTCGATCCCAACCAAATAGGGGTCGAGTAAACAAAGACATCGACTTGGGAATTTGGCTTAAAGCCTCTTCCAAAAGTCGTCACAGAATTGCCCGCTTCAATGGCAACTTGGTTTGAAGACTGATTGCCTGAGGCTTGAACCAATTGCGTTGTTGAGGTGACAGCAATCGACCAGTTATCTCCACTCATTTCAATGCCGTTGTTCACTGCAGAAGGCAACACCGCCACTTGGCGAATAGTGACTGTTTCAGAGGGAAAGGCAAGTACTTGGGCATCCTTCACTTCAACTGGAACGATCGCCTTATTCAGTGGGGCCGCAGGAATACTGGTGGGCGCAGTAGTTACTGGCATTGACAGAGGCGCTGGGGGCTTAATGATCGTTGGAGTGATAAAGCGTGTCTGCTCTGGAGTTTCCTTTTTCTCCTCAGGCTTCACAGGTGGAGTAGCAACGGGCGCTGGCGCGATGTAGCCTCCGCCGGAACCTCCTCCACCGCCGGAAGATGGGACTGTCCAATGCGCGTACAGGATGAAATCAGCAATCTGGCCATGAGGGGCGCTCGTTGTAACCGCAGTGCCAGTGGTCGAATCCGTATACCAACCATCAAGAGTGTAGCCAGAGAGCGAGGAGGTAGGCAGCGAAATGAGTGTGCCACCAGAAACCGTGCTTGTATCCCCGCCAATCGGTGCGCTTCCACCATTTGCATCGTAGGAAATATTAAGTACGTTTCCGTTCCACATTGCAAACAGCGTGACGCCAGTAGTGAAATTATAAATTGCTCCGTCAGCGTATGTTGACCCGCTGCCGCCAGAATTAGTGTTCCATTCACGGAAGGTGTAACCATTGCGAATATAAGAATTGGGAGTAATCGAGCGTGGCATGTGGTCAGTCTGCGTAGCCATGGTTCCATCTCCACCGTTAGCATTAAAGACGATGCTGGAGCTGCCAAGCGGAGTCCATTGCGCATAAAGCGTAAAGTTCGATGTTTGGCCATGAGGGGCACTGGTAGAAATTTGGGTGCCAGTAAATCGATCGGTAAACCAACCATTAAATGTATAGCCGGCCTGTGATGTTGTTGCGAGGGATGAAATAGTTCCGCCGGTTGATGTGCTTAACGATCCTCCGACTGCGGCATCTCCGCCGTTTGAGTCGTAGGTAATGGCCAAAGTATTGGCAGTCCATATGGCTCGGAGGGTCACGTTGGCGTCAGCTAGGTTTAAGGTGTCACCATCTTGATAGGTATGCCCGCTACAAGCAGAGCCAAGAGTTACGACAGCGTCACACCAGCCAGCGAAGGCGTATCCGGGGCGTGCCAACGTTCCGGTATTACCAACAATTGTTGCGCTTGCATTTCCCAAGTAGCTATTTGCATCTGTGGGAACGGATCCGGATGCTTTATATGAATCGGAATAAGTAACTGTATAGGTAAGGTTTTTGACGACCAATTGTGGATCTCGAATTACTTCGATGATGGCTTGGCCATTGGTTACTGAAACGATTCGTGCACCATTAGTAGAGAGAGTGGAAACATCTGTCGAGAGCAGAGTTGGTGAACCACCAATAATTACGTACATATCTGCATTGGCGTGAATGCTGCTATTAGAAATAGTGACTCGAATGGGTTTACTGAGATTTGCATCTGGAACTGTAAAGTCACTAGCGAGCCATGTGAGTAGAAGATCTAATACATAATGCGAACTCGTGCCGATCAGAGAATTTGCGTAAGAAAGGGTATTAACCAGGTAATAGTTGAGAGTGGTATTAACCGGGAAGGAATCGGCAGGAATCTGGGCACGCACAGAGCTACCGCTATTTGTCCATGTAGTGTCAATACTGATTCCCAACGCTGTTGTGGAGGTGCCTAGCGAGACTAAGTCGCTCTTAGCCACACCATGGAACGAGCTCTGCTCCCATTGCGCGTACAGAGTGAGATTATTTGCGAGAGTTGGCGTGGCTCCCACTGAATATGAAGTGCCACTGCCGTCAGAAGCAGTATTCCAGCCTGTAAAAATAAATGAAGTTCTGACTAAGGAACCCTTGTCACTTACCGTGGTTACGCTTCCCGTTGTAACGACCGTTGCGCCAGGAGCTGATCCAGCAGTATTTAAGTTGCCCAAATAAGTAATTGAGCGATTTGGTGAGTCAACCGTCAAGGTGCCTAAGTTAATGGTCGCCGCTGCATAGCCTGCAGCCGCAGTTCCGGTACAAGAAATGTTGTAGGTGCCTATTGCAAGCGAAGCGTTGACCGTTAGCGGCGTTGAAAATGTACTGTCGGAAAGGGCATATACGGAACATGAGATCGACTGTCCGGCGGCGAGCCCAGCAGTAGGAGTTACTTGAATGCCAGTGAGGAAATTCGGCACAGTTCCACCAAGCAAGTAAGTCTGGTCTGCCGGATGAATTACCCAGGGCAGTAAAGCGGACCAAATGGCGTACAGCGTTGTGCTCGCCTTTAGATTTACTGTCGCCTGATTCGGATACAAGGCAGTAGTCGCAAGTGGATTGGTATTCCACCCGATGAAGTTCTTTCCGCCGTTGGCAAAGGTAGAAGTGCCTTCATCGGTCAGTACTGTGCCTGAGTCGTAATACATGATTTGGCTAGCGAGTGTTCCACTGCCGCCAGCCGATGTATTTGGGTCAAAGGTCACTGTGATGGTATCCAACGTCCACAGCGCAGTAAGTGAAACATCGGCATTGATAGAACCAGATGCCGGATATGAGGCGCCGGCTAAATATGTAGCGCTGCCATTGCTCCATCCTGCAAATGAATGGCCTGGATATATATAACTGTTAGAAGGAACCGTGAAAGTGGCACCAGAATTTACGCTTGTCGGGGTTGATGGAGCAGTACCGGATGTAGCACCACCATTGTGATAGGCGATAGCGTTGCTCTTCGGCGTCCACTGAGCGTACAAAGTAAAACTTGAATTGTTCGCAGGCGTGACAGTTGTTGATCCTGAGCCAACCAAATTTCCACCCGTAGCTGCGTCATACCAACCAGCAAAGTTGTATCCCTGAAGAGTTGGTCCAGCGGGAAGATCAAGTGAAGTTCCGTAAGTCCACGAAACACTTGATGGCGAAATTGCAGAGCCACCGCGCGAGTCATAAGTCACGGTATAAACCGGATTTACCACAGAGAGGACAATTGAGGCTGTCGCCGTTTCTGTTCCATTGCCGCCTGTGACTGTGAAAGTTGTTGATGAAAGTGTCGCTGTCGGCGTTCCAGATAAGACACCGGTACTAGCGCTGAAGCTCAAACCTGCGGGCAGCGTTCCACCAGCGATTGTGTATGTCGGACTAGTGGTGAAGTTAGTCGGTGTGTATGCAGTCGTACTCGAAATCGCAGCACCCTTAGTGCCACTCACTGTCTGAGGTGATGGCGAAAGCGAAGGCGAAAGAGTTGCTATCGAAGCGCTGAGAGTACCTTCGGGAGAATCGGAATTAGTTGTTCCGTTACCCACCGAAGTGATCGAGACCTTAAATGGTCCGCCGGAGGAAAGGCCGGTGACTGTAACGCCAGATGTACAAGGGTCAACTGTCTTAACAATTGCACCGGAAGCGCTATACACCTTACAAATACTCTTGGCTGCGCTGCCATTAGGGGTAAAAGTCACTGTAATGGAGCTACTACTTGCTCCACTCCCTGTTGGCGCTGCTGGACGTGGCAATGGATTCGTGATCTGGAAAGTTTGAGTGACGTTAGAGGCAGCAGCGTATGTAACAGCACCACTGGTTCCACCGCCTTGAGAAGCCGTGATCGTACATTGACCCAATTTCAACAAATCAATGGACGTTCCGTTTGCATTGACTGAACAAACCGAAGGAGTAAAAGTCGCAAGGTTGATCGATAAACCAGTGGCACTGCTTGATGAATCTTTTGATACCGCGTTAGAGGCGATCGTCGTGGGGAATGTTGAAACTACTTGATCACCTGGATTAACAAATGTGATGTTCTGAGTAGCCAAGGTCGAGACAACTATCGTGAGATAAACAGTGGCTGCCGGTGAATAGGTGTGTCCACCTGTTGTGCCGCCTGCTTGATTAAAAGCCAGCTGGCATGTTCCGGCTGCGATAAATGAAACTGTTAAATTGGAGCTAACGGTACAAATGCTTGTAGTTGAACTTGTTGCAACCACTTGCAGTCCTGAAGTTGCAGTCGAAGCAATCGTCGCTGTATCACCGGGATGCTTTCCGCCTGGATCAGTTACTGAAATAGTTTGACTTTCTCCAGATACTGTTATCGTGAGCGTATAGGCCAAAGTGCTGTAATCCAAGCCATCAAAAACTTTAAATTGCAACGTAGTATTTGCACTTCCATTAAACCGCACCATGTTGTTCTCAATATCAGAGGCAGTTATCGCTTGATTCAAGGTAACTGCTTGCCAACCTGTGCCGTTGTACCATTCGAGCGTTCCACTTGAAGGCAGGGTAGTAATTTTTACCCCGGAAAATGGGTTTGCATCCGCGTCAGAAAATCCTGCTTGGCCAAGATTTACTTGCGTTAGGAAAGTATTCGTGTTTGAAGGAAAGGTGACCGAAGTATTTGCCGAAGTTGGCGGTGTATTAAAAGCATTTGAATAGGTCTTGCTCGCACTGCCGGCCCACAGGCGCGGTCCAAACAAAATTCCATAGGCGCCTACAATTGACCCAGTACCAGTTTGGCCAATTTTGACTGTGACAGATGAGACTGAGGTGTAGACAGTTTCTACAGCATCTCTATCGTCATTCGTTAAGTTAGTACATGTAGGGCAACTGATAAAGCGCACCGTCTTAGGAGTCGTATTTATTAGTACTGGTGAGCTGCTTGGCGAAACGGTCCATTTAAGGTGGGAGTTTTCTGATGTCGCAGTTGCCGTTGACGTCGTTCCACTCACCGACATAGCTACCGTAAAGCTACTCGAAGTTGCTGAAGCAACAGTGAATGTGCCGTTATATCCGGCCGTTGACGCACCTGACACGGTAACTGTATCGCCGGCCGCAAATGAATTAGAGCTGGTATAGGTGACGCTTGCGGGGCGAGTAGCTGTGGCAGTTCCTGACCAAGTTCCTAGGCTAGATTGCCCCGTCGCAGTGAATTGCGTCGAACTTGCCGTAGCCACCGTGTAGGTCTTGTTATAAGCACTGGTTGAGGCTCCCGTAATGGTTACGACATCTCCAGCTGAAAAACTATTTGCCACGGTAAAGGTGTAAGTGCGGTTAGATCCTGAACCTGACGTGTTAGATGCGGCTGTGACCGATCCAGAAGCTGTACCTTGTGAACTAATGGCAGTTATTGAAGAGCTTACTGATGAGAGTTTGTAACTTTGGAATCCGCTGAAGTCGGTGTATTGATTTCCATTATCAACATCGATTGAAGTAACGCTAATATTTTGAAGCGTTAATGCTGTTCCGGAAACCACTCCGCCAGCGATGCTCGGGGTGCCATGAAGGTAAAAATCAAATTTAAAGGCAGCGCCACTACTATCTACGGTGACATTTCCTGCCAGAGTTTGATAGAAATACCCATCATTGCTTTGATCGGTGGCGCTATTTGCGTTCGTGCTAGTTGCAGGGTCGTACGTAGTTGTAACATTTGCGTCGAGCAGCGTGGTGACGACTGCATCAATTGCCACACCATTAATGAGTCCAACATATTCATAGAGAACTTTGCTGCCATTTGCTGAACCGTCTGGCGCTGCATAATACGAAGATGTTGCCGCGGTTGTTGTACAACTGCCACTAATGGTCTGTTGGACCGTGAAAGTTCGACCACCACTTGGCTTTGTCATAATTTGCTTGGGTCCGAAGGCCTCTGGACACGCGCTCATTTGAGCTGCAGTTCCTGTAATCACAATTCCCTGATACACCGAGAGCGCGGTAATTGCCGAAGTAGTCTCAGTGTAGGTAATAGTTCCAGCGCTGTAGGAGATAGCCGAGATTGCAGCCGAGGTCGGTGAAATCGCAGTACAGCCCGAAAGGCAATAAGCCAAGTTCGCTCGCAACTGCAGGTTCTGCCCCGCCATGTCCACCGTGGTTGCGGCATCAGCTTTTTGAGGAATTGCGATTTGAACCGCTGTTAAGGCGGTCAGAGTGGTGAGGGTGAGAGCTATCGCAGCTACTAATGCTCCGAAACTTTTCCGAGATTTTAATTTGGTCTTCACAGCAAGCTCCTCTTTTATCAATCACTCTCGTTAGATCACCATCAGGTGACCCAGTTGGGTGAAAGACTCGGGCTACCCCTTGGGGTGAAAAATTAGGGTGGTAAAAAAAGGGTACTCCTCGAACCTGAGATTTGGAGGAAATCCCCCTTTTGGGGGTCAATTTTTTAATCGACTTAGCCCAAATCCTTTGAGATTTGCGATCCAGATCACATTTAATGGGCCTGCGGGGGTGATCCTTCATCGCCGAAGCTGGGAGAAGAAATCGGCTAAATTAGCCCGCCTAGGCACGATTTCTCGCATTTCTAGATCGACGTTGCGACCAACAAATTCATTGAGGAGCCCCCAAGTGGCAGATTCCAGTTTCGATATCGTCTCCGAAGTCGACCACATGGAGGTCGACAACGCTTTCAACCAGGCAGATCGCGAAATCAATACTCGCTTCGACTTTAAGAACACCGGCTCCAAGATTGAAAAGAGTGGCGAGAAGTTTGCTATCGAAGCAGAATCTGAAGAGAAAGCGAAAGCCGTTCTCGAAGTCTTCAAAGATAAGCTGGTGAAGCGCGGAGTCTCTCTCAAGCACTTAGATTCCAAAGCCCCCGAACTCAGTGGCAAGCTCTACAAAATTGTGGTGGAACTCAAAGAAGGCCTCTCTACCGAAAACGCTAAGAAGATTGCGAAGTTAATTCGCGATGAAGGTCCCAAGTCAGTCAAGACTCAGATTCAAGGTGAGGCGCTTCGCTGCACCAGCAAAGATCGCGACGACCTTCAGACAACTATCGCACTTGTTAAAGCTGCCGACTGGGAATTTGCTGTTCAATTCCAGAACTACCGCTAATTGTCACGCCGCGATATGAATCGCTATAAGACTGGTTTAGTTTTTGGCGTCGCTGCCTATGGACTGTGGGGTCTCTTCCCGCTCTATTGGCCGCTACTTCAGCCCGCCAATCCGCTCGAGATCGTTTCCCATCGCGCAGTATGGACTCTTGTTTTCTGCGTCATTACTTTGGCGATCAACAAGCAATTATCCGAAACTTTTGCCCTACTACGCATTCCTCGAATTGCTTTCAAACTTCTCTTGAGTTCTGCTCTGATCTCTGTGAACTGGATCGTCTACATCTGGGCGGTTAATCACGATCACGTAGTAGAAGCGGCGCTTGGCTACTACATCAATCCCCTCGTCATCATCGGCTTTGGCGTCTTGATCTTGAAGGAGACGATGCGCAGAGCGCAATGGATATCTGTCGCGATTGCAGCCATCGGCGTCATTGTTCTCACCATTGATTACGGCCGCCCACCCTGGATTGCATTGGCTTTGGCCTCCTCGTGGGGTTCATATGGTCTGGTGAAGAAGCAATTAGGTCTAGGCGCGCTCCAAGGCCTCACCATTGAAACTCTGCTCTCGCTCATTCCTTATGGCGGCTATTTGATCTATCTTGGCAACGCTGGTCGCGGCCAATTTGGCCACCACTGGGGTCTCTCGCTGCTTTTGGCAGGCGCCGGTGTCATTACCGCGATTCCGTTGCTGCTCTTTAATGGCTCAACCACTCGCCTGCCATTCACGATCATTGGTCTACTGCAATTCATTACACCGACGATTCAATTCTCACTGGGTGTCTGGTTGCGTCATGAATCAATGCCTGCTGCGCGCTGGGCAGGGTTTCTGATTATTTGGGTAGCACTTATCGTGCTGGGATATGACCTGGTGCGATCAAGCGGTGCGAGTAATAACAGCGTCACAGAGGCTGATTAGGGCGCTCTTCGCTGAACCATCGGGAAGTGGCGCAAGAATTGCGCGCGCTTCATCGCCGAGTGCTGCGACCATTGCTTTCGCTTTCGCCATTGCTT
>CAIQXR010000088.1 GCA_903875815.1 uncultured Actinomycetes bacterium | reverse complement strand
CTCAGCAGGAGAGAAAATTTCCGAACAGCAAGCGCGCCAAGTTCTTGGCTCCTTCCTCTTTGAAGGCGATGACGTTCATAAGTTCGTCAAAGTACTTAGCGGTGGCGAACGAACCCGTCTGGCTCTTGCTACTTTGGTAGTCGGTTCTGCAAATCTTCTACTGCTCGATGAGCCGACAAATAACTTGGATCCCGCTTCCCGCGATGAAATTTTGGCAGCGCTTGGTGAATATCAAGGCGCAGTTATTCTCGTGAGCCACGATGAAGGCGCCGTACGGGCGCTGAAGCCAGATCGCGTTCTCCTCATGCCAGATGGTGATGAGGATCTCTGGAGTGAGCAGTATCTTGAATTGATCGCGCTGGAATAACAGGCATAAGAAAAAAGCCCCTGAATATTCAGGGGCTTTTAATTTTTACTTAGGAACGAAGCGCTGCCGCCAACTCGCGGAAATCCTCGACCAACATATCGATCTCTTTCTGGGTGTGGGCGAGAGAAATCAACCATTGCTCATCGAGTCCCGGAGGGGTGATGATGCCGCGGTTGAGTGACCAGAGCCAAGAAAGCTCAGCCACTTCGAAGTCCGTTGCCTTGTAATCGCGATAGTTGCGAACTGGATCCACTGCCCAAGTAATGCAACCTTTAACGCCAAATCCAACGGTCTGGGCGGGAAGGCGATACTCCTCGATAATTGCTGTGATGCGATCAAGGGCCTGATAATTAAGCGCCTCTGCTTGCGCTAGAGCTTCATCAGTACAGATCATGTCGATCGCACGAACACCGGCCATAGCAAGTGGGTTACCGTTGAAGGTACCGAAGTGCGCCATGCGGTTATCAGTAACTGCATCCATAATCTCTTTCTTGCCACCGAAAGCCGCAACAGGAACGCCGCCGCCAATCGATTTAGCTAAACAGATTAAATCTGGCTTTACACCGATGCGAGCTGCTGCGCCCTTTGTTCCAGCGGTGAGGCCAGTCTTCACTTCATCGAAGATAAGGATGATGTTGTACTTATCGCAAAGTTCACGGACCGACTGAAGGTATCCGGCATCAGGCAGAACAATTCCCAGGTTTTCGAGAACTGGCTCCAAGATAAAGCAAGCAATCTCTTTATGATGCGCCGCAAATACCCGCTCGAGCGCTGGAAGATTATTGAAAGGAACCACGAAGACAAGACCTGGATTAGTTCCTTCTGATGGAACTGGGGTGGGATCTTCTGGGTCACCAGCTAAATTGAGATCTGGCTTTGCTGAAACCGTGAGCGAGTCATGACTACCGTGGTAGCCGCCCTCAAGTTTCACAATTCCTTCGCGGCCATTAAATGCTTTTGCGGTACGAATCGCATACATGGTGGATTCAGTACCAGAGTTAGTGAAACGAACCTGATCGATTCCAAAACGACGGCAGACTCGCTCGGCGGCATCGCGTGAGATAGGAGAAGGCGTTACAAAGAGCATGCCATTTCCCAGCGCGCCTTGAATTTCAGATACCACTGTTGGATTGAGGTGGCCGGCGAGCATGGCGCCGAAGCCCATCGAGAGATCGAGTAGTTGGCGACCGTCGACATCGGTCATATAGGCGCCCTTCGCGCCGGTGATGCTGATGGGATAAGGATCCCAATATTGGAAGCTCGAAGGCACACCCATGGGGATGCTCTTCTGAGCGATATCTGATTCGATGCCGGAGTTAGCAGTATCTTTGGTAAAACGCTCCCACTCCGCCTTCATGAGGCGAGCAACGGTTTCGCGCGAGACGGGCTCGGAGTTGAGCGGTAAATTTCTATATGTTTGATTGTTGAGGGCTGTAGCCATTTCGAATAAGTACCCTATTTTTAAGAGTACTACTCTCCATTTCCTTGTATAACTCAGGTAAAACAGTGATAAAGCATCGGATGCTTGACTCCAAAGGTAGCAGAGCGCCATTTTTTAAGCCATAAATGCTGAGATTCGGCGAGTTTGAAGTATTTCCCGCGTGATGGCGCTGGACTTTTTTAAAAAAAAGTTCAAATCTCCGTTGTGAAGTGAGAAGATAACGCCATGACCGCAACTGGCAAGACTATTCTCGCAATTCAAAATGATCCTACCGATCCCCCACATCTCGCGGGTCGATGGTTAATGGAATTGGGTTACGCCATCAAAATTCTGCGCGCTTATGACGGTGAAGAAGTTCCCACGACCGTTCCAGCGGATATCCATGCGCTCATGCCACTCGGCGGACATATGGGCGCGATGGATGATCATGTTGCGCCATGGTTACCAGCCGAGCGCGCTCTTCTCAAAGATGCCGTGGATCGAGATATTCCCATCTTTGCCATCTGTTTAGGAGCGCAACTTCTTGCGGCTGCCACCGGCGGTGAAGTCTCCCGAGCATCGGTATCAGAGATTGGAATCTATTCAATCCAATCCACCGCGGCATCTGCCCAAGATCCGCTCTTCAATTTCGCAGGTTCACTTCCAGTCGCCCAGTGGCACGAAGATTACGTTTCCAAACTCCCCGCCAGCGCCACTTTGCTAGCGAGCAGTGATCTCTGCACTAATCAGGTCTACCGAGTAGGCAGCAAGAGCTATGCCGTTCAATTCCACCCAGAAATTGATGCATCAATCATTCATACCTGGGAAGAGCATGCTGATAATGCCTTCATTGAATCCGGAAAATCCAGTGTTGAATCCGAGGTCGCAGCAGCCGAAAGCGAGCTGATCTCAACATGGAAGCCCATCGTGCAAGAGTGGGGTCGGCTTATTTCCTGACTCTCCCGACTCTACTGCGCAGTCATACCGCCGTCAGCAGAAACGATGGATCCAGTCATAAAGGATGACTCATCCGAAGCCAAGAAGAGAACCAAGTTCGCAATCTCGCGAGGTGTTCCAGGACGGCCAATTGGCTGGAACGAATCGATGGTCTTATACACATGATCGAGTCCGCCCAACATATCTGCGTGGGCATAGTTAATCGGTGTATCCACCCAACCAGGACAGATCGCATTACAACGCACGCCCTGCTTGGCGTAATCCAAAGCGATTCCCTTCGTGAACATCACAATCGCACCCTTAGATGCTGAGTACACACTCAAGAATGGTTCGGAGACAATTCCATTAACGCTGGACATATTGACGATCGAACCACTTCCTGATTTCAACATATGAGGCAGACTCGCGCGTGTTAAATACATGGCGCCTTTGACATTGACGTTCAGAGTTTTATCAATGGCCTCATTGGTCGTCTCATGAAAAACGCTGGGCAAATTAACCCCCGCATTATTGACCAAAATATCGATTCCACCCGACTCTACGACGATTTTGGCAATCAGTGCATCGCATTCGGTGGACAAACTAATGTCGATCGGGGCAGCAAAAGCTTTTCCGCCGGCTGAGAGAATCTGCACCACTGTTGCAGCAGCTGAATCACGGTTGATGTCACCGCAATAGACGATCGCACCTTCCTCTGCCAAACGAATGGCACTCGCTGCTCCGATACCTGATCCCGCTCCAGTAACGAGGGCAACTTTATTTTCTACCCGACCCATATCTACTCCTTCAATTAAGTAAGCCGCTTCGCTCCAATCTGGAACGAAGCGGCTTGACCACTTACTTACATATATCCCTGCTCGGTATTAATCGAGGGTACGAACAGGTCCCTTGAAGTGCTTCTTTGCGCCAAGTACCCACCAGAGAAGCGCTCCGCCAAGAACGACGACGAAGGTCACTGGGGTGTAGTTAGCAGCCTTGATATCAAAGCTCTTGCCCCAAGGAACGCCAGCTGGTGTGGTTGGCATGATGAAGTAGACCGAGACCACGACGATCTCGAGAACAGCTAGAGGCGCCATCCACTTCCACTTCTTACCCAAGTTCCACTCACCTTGCTTGAAGGCATCGCCCTTGCGCCAACGCAACCAGATAGGAATTGCGAATGAACCAAAGAGACCGATTACTGCCATCGAAGTAACGGCGAAGAATGCCACTGCTGACCAGAGAGCAGGAATAGTGACGATCAGCGCCGCAATACCTAGTCCGAAGGCAGCGTTCGATGGGTTGCGATTCTTATCAACTTTGGTCCAGACCTTATGACCTGGGACTGCGCGGTCACGTGAGAATGCAAAGAGCATGCGAGAACCAGCAGTGATACATGACATGCCGCAGAAGAATTGTCCGAGGCAGGTGATGATCAAAATGGACTTTGCCCAACCGCTGGAAACTGCAGTGGTGAAGATGGTGGCAACAAAGCCGCCGCCCTTAGTAATTGCTGCTTCGTCGGTGGACGCATAAAGGAATGAGAGGAGGAGGATCCAACCAGCAACCGCTGAGTATGCAATCGACTTCCACAATCCTTGTGCTGCAGCTTTACCTGCTTGACCGGTTTCCTCCGACACGTGAGCTGAAGCATCAAAGCCAGTAATCGTGTACTGGGTGAGCAAGAAGCCCAATGGAAGAACGTAGATCCAGAAAGCGTGATTGGAGAAGCCACTGTTATTAATTTGATGAGTAAAGACCCAGTGGGAGCTCTGGTGATGTGACGGGATCAGGATCAAGATCACAATGATCGCAGCAACACCAAAGACGTGAACCCAGACGTTGATTCCCTGGAGCTGGTGAATGATCTTTGCGCCCCAGATATTCATGGCAATGTGAATGACGAGAGTAATCGCGAAGATGAGGAAGATAGTGTGGAGATTGCCTGGATCAAAACTCTTTGAATAGAGGCTTGCGGTAAAGGTGAAGAAGTTTGCGAAGCCATAATCCACACCGGCAGTTACGGTGATCAGGCCGATGAGATTAAGCCAACCGGTAACCCAACCATGAATTGGCTTACCAAGATTGAGCGCCCAATAATAAATTCCACCTGCAGTAGGCATCGCAGAGACGAGTTCTGCCATGGTCAGACCAATGAGCATGATCAGGCCGGCGATGATTGGCCAACCTACGGAGATCGCAACGGGTCCACCGTTGTTCCATGCTTGGGCGAATGTGGTGAAGCAGCCCGAGAGGATGGAGATGATGGAGAAGGAGATGGCAAAGTTATGGAAGCCAGACCATTTACGTTCGAACTCTTGTTTGTAGCCAAGTTCCGCTAATTTCGCGGCATCGGCATCATGAACATTGGACATGTATCGATACACCCTTCCTAGAAGTTCCCATAAGTGTGGCCCTCGTCTCACCCTTTTTAAAGGATCTCACCATTCTTTTTTATTAATTTTTGTTAATTTCCCGTAACAAAGGCTCCTCCGTGCCCCCAAAAGGCCTGGGTTTTTTGCTTCACGGCCCAAAACCCCGAAATTTCCCCTTCCCCCTTGAACGCCATCTCCTGCGCCGTTAACCTCAAGCATTGACCAGCAGCCAAGCCACTGGTTACTAGCCGAGAGGGTCCCATGTCCTACAGTCTGGAAGAGCTCAAGAAAGATATTGCGAACGGAACGATTGATACCGTCGTTGTAGGAGCCACCGATATGCAGGGTCGCCTCCAGGGCAAGCGCATCCACGCCCCCTTCTTCTTAGCCGACACCATTGCTAACGGCACTGAAGGTTGCAACTACCTCCTCGCCGTCGATATCGACATGAATACTGTCCAGGGCTATGACGTCTCCAACTGGGATACCGGTTATGCCGATATGGGAATGCATCCTGATTTCAACACTGTTCGCAAACTTGAATGGCATCCCGGCACCGCCATGGTCACTGCGGACTTTGTGGATCACCACAAGCACGATGTCTCGGTTGCACCACGCAGCATTCTCAAAAAGCAATTGGCGCGACTCGATGCCGCGGGAATGGTCGCGCTCTGCGGAACCGAACTCGAATTTATCGTCTTCAAAGACACGTATGAAGAAGCATTCGATAAGGGCTACAAGGATCTCATCCCCGCAAACCAATACAACGTCGACTACTCCCTAATCGGCACTTCCCGAGTGGAGAAGCTGCTCCGAGAAATTCGCCTCCAAATGGATAAAGCCGGGTTGATCGTTGAGTCTGCTAAGGGCGAATGCAACTTCGGTCAGCACGAAATCGCTTTTCGATACGAAGATGCCTTGACCACTTGTGATAACCATTCGATTTACAAAATGGGAGCGAAAGAGATCGCTGCGCAACAAGGCTGTTCACTAACCTTTATGGCAAAATTTAATGAGCGCGAAGGAAACTCATGCCATATCCACCTCTCCTTCCGAAGCAAGAGTGGCGAGGCAGTACTTGCGGGCGATGCTGGTGATGGTATGTCAGAACTCGGGCGTAATTACCTGGCGGGTATCCACGCCCACATGCGTGAACTGACACTTCTCTTTGCGCCGAATATCAATTCCTACAAGCGCTACCAATATGGAACATTTGCTCCAACTGCTCTGAAGTGGGGTCGCGATAATCGCACTTGCGCTCTTCGCTTGGTTGGCCAAGGACATAGCTTGCGCATCGAAAATCGAGTGCCGGGTGGCGATGTCAATCAATATCTCGCTGTCGCAGGAATGATTGCGGCCGGCCTTGATGGCATCGAGAAGAAGAGCGTCCTCGAGCCCATCTTCACCGGAAACGCTTATGCGCTAGAAACTTCTCGCGTTCCTACCTCACTGCAAGAAGCTCGCGATCTCTGGGCGCATAGCGCTTGGGTGAAAGAGACTTTCGGTGAAGATGTCCAGAAGCATTACACCCACATGGCCGATACTGAACTTGATGCCTTTGGAAAGGCCGTTACCGATTGGGAGCGCTTCCGCGGCTTCGAACGCATGTAACGCCCTCCCCTTTTCGACCATAACCAAGAGTTCGCCCCCCAATAGGAGATTGAGAATCCATGTCTAACTACACGATCATCAGCCCAGTTACCGAGCAACCCATTAAGGAGATTGCCTTAGCTGATCTCGCCCAGACTGATGCCACCATCCTGAAGGCGCAGAACGCATTCGAAAGTTGGAAGAAGGTAACGCCAGGAGACCGTGCCAAGTTGCTTCGCACATTTGCGGCTTTAGTCGATTCCCACAACGAAGAGCTGGCACAACTCGAAGTACTTAACGCTGGACACACGATTGGCAATGCCCGTTGGGAGGCAGGCAATGTTCGCGACCTTCTCAATTACTACAGCGCCGCACCCGAGCGCCTCTTTGGCCGCCAAATTCCGGTCCCTAATGGCATCGATATCACCTTTAAAGAACCGCTCGGAGTTGTGGGAATTATTGTTCCTTGGAACTTCCCTATGCCTATTGCTGCTTGGGGTTTCGCACCAGCACTCGCTGCTGGAAATACTGTCGTATTAAAGCCCGCCGAGTACACACCACTCACTGCGATTCGACTCGGCGAACTCGCCCTCGAAGCAGGAATCCCTGACGGCGTTTTCAATGTCATTCCTGGTGCCGGCAGTGTTGTCGGTGAACGCTTCGTCACCAATCCTTTAGTTCGCAAAATTGTCTTTACTGGTTCCACTCGCGTTGGCAAGCAGATCATGCGGGGTGCAGCTGAACAAGTAAAACGCGTGACGTTAGAACTTGGCGGAAAGAGCGCCAATATTATTTTTGATGATGCCGATATCGAAAAGGCCGCAGCTGGAGCGCCCGGAGGCGTCTTCGACAATGCTGGTCAAGATTGCTGCGCGCGTTCTCGAATTTTGGTGCAAGCCAACGTCTACGACTCCTTCATGGAGAAATTCGAAGTTGCGGTAAAGAAATTTGTCGTCGGAGATCCTTCGCAGGAAAGTAGCGAGATGGGACCGTTGATTTCCAAAATTCAATTCGATCGCGTGAGTGATTTCCTACCTGCTGGCTCCCCCATCGCCTTCCAAGGCTCAAAGCCAGCCGGTCCTGGCTATTGGTTTGCACCAACCGTACTCACTCCCAAAGATTCCAGTGATCGCGCCTACCGTGAAGAAGTCTTTGGTCCAGTTGTTTCCGTCTTACGCTTTACTGATGAGGCAGATGCCATCCGTCTTGCCAACGAGAGCGAATATGGCTTGTCGGGATCGATCTGGTCGCGCGATATTGGCCGGGCAGTGCGAGTCTCGCGCGGAGTTGAAGCAGGCAACCTCTCCGTCAATTCCAACTCATCGGTCCGCTATTGGACGCCATTTGGTGGATACAAGCAATCCGGACTTGGCCGCGAGCTCGGCCCCGATGCGCTCGACGCATTTACCGAGACCAAGAACGTCTTCTTCGACACCCAGAGCTAAGTCACAGGATAAAGTTCAGATATGTGCCGCCTCATGGGTTATGTCTCCGATCACTCGGAAACAATCTCTGACATCGCCGGTCCTGCTTTTACTGAATTTACGGCGCTGTCAGCGAAACATGGTGATGGCTGGGGCATCTCCTCCATTGATAGCGCGAGCGAGGCAACCCTCATTCTTGAACCAGGACGGGCGAAGGAAAGTCCACTCTTTGCTGAGACATCGAAATCACTTGAATCCGATGGCGCCCTACTTCACTTGCGGTGGGCAACTCTCGGCTTAGCGATCTCAGAAGGTAACACTCACCCATTTACTTTCGAGGATATGAGTTTTATTCATAACGGATCTATCAACCCGCCTCATTCACTCGATAAATTCATCGATGCCGATCTCATCCCCGAGATGCGCGGTGAAACTGATAGCGAGAAATATTTCTTCGCCATCGTTACGCAAGTTCGTAAGCTGGGCCTGCGCGAGGGAATTGTCGCCGCAGTGCGAGCGATTGCTGCACAAGACAACTACTCGAGCATCAACGCCATGCTTCTCACCCCAGAATATTTCTTCACAATCTGCGAACATAACGATGCCAAAATCCCTGATGATGAAGGTCCTGGGTATTATGACTTGGCATACCGAGCCGACTCCAAGGGCATCATTGCCGCCTCAAGCGGTTGGGATCAGGCTGGTTGGACCAATATCCCCAATCATCAGATTCTGGAAGTTACTCGCGCCACTTTGAACACAAATCTCATCGCCATTTAACTTTCTGCTCATCTTCCGAGCGCGCTCCATCGAGAAATCTCGTCCGAAATGGGAGAGAATACGGGCTGGGCTAGAGCCCTCTTTCAATCACAATGACCCAATACCTGGAGAGATTAATGTCGAATAAGCCTGTCTTAGATGAAAATGGATTAGATCCCAATCGCTGGCGCGCGCTGATGGTTATTGCCATCGCTTCCTTGATGGTTGTGCTCGATGCCTCGATCGTCAACATTGCTCTCCCTAGTGCGCAAAAGGCGCTCCACATTTCTGACGCCAACCGTCAGTGGGTAGTCACTGCTTATTCACTCGCTTTCGGATCACTACTTCTGCTCGGCGGTCGTATCGCTGACTTCGTGGGTCGCAAGAAGATCTTCATCGTGGGATTAATTGGTTTTGCAGCCGCTTCCGGCCTCGGAGGCATCGCCTCTACCCAGGGACTTCTCTTCACTGCGCGCGGCTTGCAGGGTGCATTCGGTGCACTTCTTGCGCCAGCAGCACTCTCACTCATTAACGTCACTTTCACTGTTCCCAAAGAGCGTGCCCGTGCTTTTGGCGTCTACGGCGCCATCTCCGGTGGCGGCGCCGCTATTGGTCTGATCTTGGGTGGAACACTTACTGAATACGCTAACTGGCGCTGGTGCCTCGGCGTTAACGTTCCCATCGCAATCATTGCCGTGCTTCTTGCCATTCCATTTATCCATGAATCAAAGGCACCAGGAAATCGCAGCTACGACATTCCGGGCGCGGTCTCTGTGACCCTCGGACTCGTTTCACTTGTGTATGGATTTAGCCAAGCAGCTGGACATGGCTGGGGTAATTTCTCCACCTACAAGTTCTTCATTATTGCTGCGATCTTCCTTCTCACCTTCTTCATCATCGAAAAGCGAGTTGCGAATCCACTTCTCCCACTTCGCGTTCTTACCGAACGCAACCGCGGTGGCTCCTACTTAGGTTCACTCTTGGTGGGCACCGGACTCTTCGCAATGTTCCTCTTCCTCTCCATCTACATGCAGAGTTTCTTGCATTACTCATCACTCCGGTCCGGTTTTGCCTTCCTTCCGTTCTCTATGGGCGTCATCGTCTTCGCCGGAATCGGTTCACAACTTTTGCCTAAGGTCGGACCTCGACCACTGATGGTGACTGGCCTCATCGCTGGCGCAGCGGGATTGCTCTTCCTCTCACGCATCACCCCAACATCCTCATACACAACCGCAATCCTTCCTGCGCTCGTTGTGATGTCGTCGGGACTTGCACTCTTCTTCATCCCATCAGCGAGCACTGGCCTCCACAATGCCGGCGAGCACGATGCTGGTGTAGCAAGCGCAGTTCTCAATACCAGCCAGCAGATCGGTGGCTCACTCGGCGCTGCTCTACTCAATACTGTCGCCATCTCTTCAGCATCGTCCTATGCGAATTCCCATAAAGCGCTGGGTGCCAAAGTTCAGGTATTTGCTCAGGTGCATGGCTTCTCCACCACCTTTATTTACGGTGCAGGATTCTTGTTGATCGCAGCAATCGTTACTGCCTTCACCATCAACGTCGGCAAAGATTCACTTGTCGAAGCTGAAGGCGGCGTAGCGCTCTAGTAGAAAACTCTTACTTATCTCTGCTCTTCAGATAGGCCCAGGTGCCAAAGAGAAGGGCAGAGATAATAAGAAGAGTGCTTGCTCCAACGATCAGGGTATGGCTAGGACCAGAAAGTAAATGGCCAGCATGGCCAGCGCGGTGAAGATTTCCCGTTATTAATCTCATTAATTTGTTAATCGAGGAAGAAATCCAAAAGGAAATCAGTCGTTCCGGGTTTCACGGAATACTTCTCTAAATCGGTAATTCCCTCGGAGGCGAGAAGTTCATCATCAACGAAGAAATTACCCGTGCAACTCTTCGATTCGCGATTGAGAATAATGTAGGCCGAATCAGCGAGAATTTCTGGTGTGCGGCAAAAATCGGTATCCACACCTGGGATCATTGCTAGCGCAGCAGTATCAATGGCGGTTCGTGGCCACAGCGCATTGACAGCGATGCCATCTCGCTTGAACTCTTGCGACATCCCCAAGACACACATGCTCATTCCATATTTCGACATGGTGTAGGCCACGTGCGGCTTAAACCATTTGGGATTCATGGAGAGTGGTGGCGAGAGAGTCAGAATGTGGGGATTTCGTCCTTCTTGGGCACTGGTGCGAAGGAAGGGAATGGCTGCCTGAGAAGTAAGAAATGTGCCACGGACATTTACATCAAACATGAGATCAAAGCGTTTTGCGGGGGTCTTTTCGGTGGGTGTCAGATTGATGGCACTCGCATTATTAATAACAATATCGATCCCGCCGAACTTCTCAGCGGTGAGCGCAATGGCTGATTCAATCTGAGCCTCATCGCGAATATCGCATTGAATAGGGAGCGCAACTCCCCCCGCTGCTTCAATCTCCTTGGCGGCCGAGAAAATAGTCCCGGGCAGAGTGGGGTGTGGATCGGTTGTTTTGGCAGCTATGGCAATCTGGGCGCCATCTTGAGCAGCCTTCAGAGCTATTGCTAACCCGATTCCGCGAGATCCGCCAGTAATGAAGATGCGTTTTCCTGCAAGTGACATGAGCTCTACCCCTTCTTCTTATTGAGAAAATTCATGAAGGCGATTTGTGCTTCATCGGATTCCAGGGCGATGCGGAAAAGTTCGCCTTCCGCCTCCATCACCATAGAGACCGCTTGATGATGGCCACTTTTGAGTAGCGCTTTAGTATTGATCACAGCGGTAGGTGGCTGGGCTGCGATAGCTTCTGCCATCGAGATCGCATCTGCTAGGTAGTCCGGTGAGACCTTATTGACCAACCCCATGCCAAGCGCCTCCTCTGCGCCAAACGGACGTCCGGTAAGAAAAATTTCGGAGGCTTTAGCGTGACCCACTAGTTTGGGGAAAAGTAGCGATGAACCCGCTTCTGGAACGAGACCTAAATTCACGAATGGCATTTGGAATTTACTATCGGGGGCAGCTACGACGATGTCACAATGAAGGAGCGCAGTGGTGCCGATTCCGACCGCATTGCCATGAACTGCAGCGATCAATGGCTTCGGGAAATCATGAAGCGCATAGAGAAAATGAAAGACTGGTGAGTCAGGTCCAGTAGGTGGCGTTTCAAGAAAATCATTAATGTCATTTCCGCCCGTAAATGCACTTCCAGCACCAGTAATGATTACCGCGCGGATGGCGAAGTCTCCAGCAGCCTCGCTGAGCGCTTTTGCCATGATTGTGTACATACCGGGAGTTAAAGCGTTCTTCTTTTCGGGCCGATTGAGAGTAATCGTCCGAACGGCTGCGCGATCTTCAACTAAAACGTCTATCATGGGATTGAGTCTAGGGACTTGATCGTCGCTATGGCTACCTTTATGGAGAGATATTGGAGATCAACTATGGATATTCGCATCCTGACCCGAGAACTCACTCCTTTTGAACACCTGGTTGCGGCGCACCTCTGCGACGGACTCTCGAATTCTGCGATTGCTCATGAAACTTCGCATACGGAAAAAGTCATTGAGAATACTGTTTCACGGATGGCGCGTGCCTTCTCACTAAAATCCGATGGCGATACCAACATTCGTGTACTACTTGCCCTGGCTTACCGATCACAATTTGGTGATGCATCTTTCGATAAATTGAAACTTCCTTGCCAGCACTTTGAAGTTGGGCCTGACGGCCGTGCGCTCTGCAATCGCCATATTGACTAATTCCGCAAAAACGCTCGCTCCATTGTGATCTGCCTCTAAGTGCTAACACTCCGATAAGCGAAAGTCATCCCTACACAGGGCTAGCACTCACCTTTTTGGGTGTGTGAGAAAGAGTTTGCGAGCACTATCTCCTTAGGAAGCCGGAATAAACCGGCCAAAGAACAGGAGAGCGACATGAACAGAAAACAATTCGACAAAATTGCTAGCAATATCGGAATTTTATTGGCCGTGCTATTTGTAGCAGCGGGAGCACTACTTCAATGGGGTGGCAACTTTGCCAATAGCCAAGTAAAGGATCAGCTCTCTCAGCAGAAGATTGTCTTCCCAGCCGCTGATTCAGCATCCATCACAGCACTTCCCGCCGCCGATGCAGCAGCGATGAAGAAATATGCTGGCATGACAATGACAACTGGAGCGCAGGCAAACACCTGGGCGAACCATTACATCGCCGTTCATATGAACGGAATTGGTCAAGGAAAGACTTACGAGGAAGTATCTGGAGAATTCATGGCGGCTAATGCCGCTGCCCAAGCGAATCCTAAAGATGCCACCTTGGCCGCAAAGGCAGGTGCTCTCGGCGGAGTTCGCCAGACCCTCTTTATGGGAGACACACTTCGCGGGCTACTCGGATTCTCTTACGCCTTTAGCGTCCTTGGATCGATCGCGATTATCGCTAGTTATGTTTGTTTCGCTGGCGGCATCATCTTCTTGATCCTCGCTCTACTCGGATTCGCGCACCTTCGCAGAGTGGCGACTGATTCAGAGATCTAAGCCTCATCTCTCCATGAGGGAGAAGCCTCTCGGCGCTACATCGCTGGGAGGCTTTCCTCTTTCTATAGTTTGTATGGCCTCTTCACTACTAATCAATTAGCGAGGAAGGATTTCACCCGAACCGCGCGCAGTAAGCGTTGTCTCAATCTCGATATGCATGTAATCCGAGTCATCGCCATCTAGGCGGGCGAAGAGCAAATCTGCAGCTCGCTCCCCCATCGCAGCGACATCCTGCGTGACAAGTGTGACCGGTGGATCAAGAAGATCGGCCTCCGGAATATCATCAAAGCCAACTAGCGCTACCGAGTGACTTAAATGCAAATCGCGGAGGGCGCGAATCGCGCCTAACGTGACTAAATTCTGGCTGGCGAAGACAGCAGTGGGCGCATCGCTCGAAGTGAGTAGACCTCGTAAGGCAATCCGAGCCTCTTCACTGGTGTGAAATCCTTGAAGAATATATTTATCACTAATCGAAATACCTGAGCCCTTGAGAGCTCGCTTATAGCCCTCAAGACGTTCCGCACCAGTATGAATCGTGGCATAGTCGCCGATGTAGGCGATCTTTTTATGGCCGTGTGAAATTAAATGCTTCACTGCTTGCTGAGCGCCTTCAATATTTGTTGAGAGAACGGTGTCGCCGATAAGACCATGAGGTGGTCGGTCAACAAACAAGAGCGCAGTGCCCGCTTCACGCTCAGTGAGAAGATAACTCTGGTCATCCCCTGCCGGCACCACGATCAGGCCATCTACTCGCCGGGCGGCAAAAGCTGCAGTGAGTTCACGTTCACGTTGTGGATCTTCATCGAGCGATCCAGCAAAAACCACTACTCCCCGAGCGCGCGCTACCTCTTCGATGGCTCGATGCAGTGCCGAAGAGAATGGGTTGGAGATGTTCTCCACGAGCAGTCCGATGGTCTGAGTCTTGCCGTCATTACGACGCAAAGCTCCGGCCGAGAGATTGGGTCGATAATCCAGTTCATTGATCGCCTCTTTCACGCGATCGATCAATTCCTGCGATACGCCCTCTTCTTCGTTAACGACGCGAGAGACGGTCTTCAAGCTCGTACCGGAACGCTCGGCAACATCGCGCATGGTCGCGCGTGGTCGAGGTGTTACCGGCTTATGGGAAAGTGTCATGGTTTCGAAAAGTTAATGCGCTTCGATCAGACCAGTGATTGTTCCGAGCAATTTTTCGGCATCAAATGATGAGGTGGGTGCATCAGCAACAACTTTGCCCAATCGAAGAACAACAATGCGATCCGTTGCTTGCAACACATGTGGCAAGGTGTGCGAGATAAAGATAACTCCAAGACCACGCTCTTTCGCGCGCTTGATGATCTGAAGTACTTCTCCAGCCTGACGCGCGCCCAAGTGATTGGTGGGTTCATCCAAAATAATTACCTTGCTTGCCCATGACACGGCTCGACCAATCGCCACTGCCTGGCGCTGACCGCCAGAGAGTTGGGAGACGGAACGATTGGATGCGGGAACAGCAATTCCAACGGCTTCGAGATCCTTATGTGCTTGTGTATCCATCACCTTTTGAGAGAGGAAACCAAACTTTCCAAGAATTCCTCGTACCGTCTTCTCGCGACCGAGAAAGACGTTGGCACTTACTGAGAGATCAGGGGCTAGACCGGAGTCCTGGTAGAGCGTCTCAATGCCAGCTTCCAATGCATCGTGTGGTGACTTCCAGACGACCGGCTTACCTTCGAGCAGAATTTCTCCCGAAGAGGGTTGATGCGCACCAGAGAGCGCCTTGACCAGCGTGGACTTACCTGCACCGTTGTCGCCTACAAGGCCGATGACTTCGCCGGGATAGATCTGGAGCGATACATCTTCCAGGGCAACGACCGAGCCATAGCGCTTGGAGATATTGCGAACTTCGTAGAGTGGTTGCGATTTATTTGTCATGACTAATCCTTACTCCAGGTACGTAGACCTTGGGTAAATACTGCTCCTGCAATAAGTACTGCAACCACAACCTGGTTCCAGTTAGGCGCAACTCCGATGATGATGAGGCCGCTGGTAACTGTTGTGAGAATAAGAGAGCCGAGGACGGTGCCAGACATACGCCCAGTGCCACCGGCAAGAGAGGCTCCTCCGATAACGACTGCTGCAATAGCCATCAGTTCGCCGCTGGTACCGGAAGAAGGAGAACCCGAGCCGAGGCGAATGTAGAAGTACATTCCAGCAAGACCCGAGAGAACGCCGGAGAGAACATAAATTTTAGTGAGGTGAAGTTTCACGTTGATTCCGGCTCCGCGGGCAGCGAAGGAGTTGGAGCCGATGGCATAGGTATAGCGACCGAATTTCGCCTTGTGCATAAAGAGGCCAGCAACGAGAACGATGGCGATCACGATCATGTCCGGGGTGTTCAACGGTCCGAACCAAGGAACAGAGTAGGTAATTGCTTTGGTTGGGCCGTCTCCGATAGGGCCACCACCGGTAGTCACGATGCAGAGACCGCGAGCTGCGCCCAGAGTTGCCAGCGTTGCGACGAAAGGAACGATGCGAGCCTTAGTGATAAGAAAGGCGTTGACGAGACCAATAGCAAGGCCAACACCGATTGCAACGAGGGTGCCAATAAAAATCGTGAAAGAACTTCCATGATGAGAAGCAGTCAGGGAGCGCATAGCGAAGGCAGCAGCGACACCTGAAAGGCCGACTGTGGATCCGACCGAAAGATCAATTCCACCCGACATGATGACAAAGGTTTCGCCAATCGCCATGAGAACTACCGGCGCCCAGTCGGAGGTGATATTTCCAAAGACATCGACGGTGAAGAAGATGGGGTTCTTTATGGTGAAGAAGGCGATCATTACGCCCAGAACCAGAACCAAGACAAACTGCTGATTTTTGAGCAGTTCGCGGACTTTACTCATCGGATACGGCCTCCGTCGACGTGTCATGAATGTGATGTAAATGAGTCTAATTGAATCTGAAAGAAAAGCGATGAAATTAGGCCATGTAAGCAATGTAATGGCCGGCGAGAAATCACTCCCCCGCCGGCCAATACACCGTAATGCGGTACTACTGAACTAGCTGGTTATTACTTCTGTACGTATGTGTACTTAGCAAGATCAGCAGCTGATGTGTCCTTGGTGATAACGAAGTTAGGAATAACAACGTTCTTTGCAGTTGTTGTCTTTCCGGTCTTGATGTATTCAACAAGGGTCTTGATAGCAAGCTTTGCTTCAGCAGCAGGAACCTGAGCTACGAGAGCGGTGATAACGCCAGACTTGATCAATGCAACGTTCTTTGCATATGCATCGTATCCAACGAGAGCTACCTTGCCCTGGAGGCCCTTTGCCTGGATAGCAGCAGATGCGCCATCAGCATTGGTTCCATCGATTGCGAAGATACCGTTGAGGTTAGGGTACTTGGTCAACCAGTTGTTAACGTTGGTGTTAGCAACTGCAGGCTGTGACTGTGAGTAAGCCTTGTCAACGATGGTGATGCCTGGGTACTTAGCTGCGATTGCCTTTGAGAAGCCATCGAGGCGAGCAACGTTTGTTGTTGCTGTTGCAGAGGTAAGACCAACTGCTACTTCGTACTTTCCGCCAGCCTTGTATCCAATAGCCTTAGCCATTGCATCTGCAGCCTTTGCGCCACCATCAGCGTTGTCGCCGGTGATGAATGAAACTACCTTGGAGAGATCGTTAACGTGAGTATCGACGTTAACAACAGGAATCTTTGCAGCGTTTGCCTTGGTAACAGTGTTCTGTAGAGCAACTGGATCTGTTGGGATCAAGACGAGACCAGTTGGCTTCTGAGCCAAAACCTGATCAGCGATAGGAATCTGTGTTGCTGGTGAGTACTGAGCTGGGTCTCCCTGCCAGATGAGGGTTACGCCTTCTGCCTTAGCTTCTGCATCAGCGCCGACCTTCATAGCCTGGAAGAATGGGTCAGACTCTGCGCCCATAACGAAGGCGATGGTGATTTTCTTTGATGCTGCGTGAGCTGATGTTGCTGTAACTCCAGCAACGAGCGCACCAGCAGCGGCCAATGCAACGAGTGCGCGGCCCTTCTTTGATGAGATCATTCAATGTTCCTTTCAGAACCTGTATCGAACCAGTGCCCCCGATGAGCCCTGTTAATCGCCGTAAATAGCTCACTCTCCTGAGGGCGCTATTTGACAACGATGTCGGGTGAATTACAGTTCATCCTGACAACGGTGTCAATGAGTTTAAGCGGAGCCGCCGATAACGAATTGATAACGAAACCAGCCGAAAATCGAACTCGGCTAGGGAAGAATGAGGAGCTATGAGCGCAAATTGGAAGATCGAATTAACCCAGGCTTGGGAGGCCGCTGAAATTGGCCCCTTCTTAGAGTCGATCGGCGTTAATTTCGTGGACGAGTTTCTCACTCCACTCCAAGGCTCACGGCTGAGCGCCAAGCCTTATGAGGGTTACACCTGGGAGGTCCTCCCCAACTCTCGGATCAATCCGGGCGTTCTCCACGCCTATCCCGCACATATCGGTGATGCCCAAGTGATTTGGGAAGAGTGGTTCTTCGTCGATGGTGAATTCCACCATCACATTTTGCACAACTACGAGATTGATAACGCAACCGAACATTGGAGGGGAATCGACGACGACCATCCCGCCGAAGTCTGCGATATCCAATGGCATCTCTATAACGACAGCAACCGAACACCGAAGGCACTTCAATAATCTTTAGTGACTAATCTTTAGTGAATTTCAAAAAGCCACATTGGCAATAAAAAAGCCCCCGATATTTCGGGGGCTTTTCTTTTGAGCTCTTTAGCGCTCGAGTGAACCAGCGATAAATTCTTCTGTCTTTGCATGTGCCTGCTCATCGGTGTACTGAACCGGTGGCGACTTCATGAAGTAGCTAGAAGGTGAGAGCAATGGGCCACCGATCTTGCGATCAAGTGCGATCTTTGCGCAACGAAGCGCATCGATGATGACACCAGCTGAGTTTGGTGAATCCCATACCTCAAGTTTGTACTCGAGATTTAGAGGAACGTCACCGAAAGCACGGCCTTCAAGGCGAACGTATGCCCACTTGCGGTCATCAAGCCATGGAATGTAATCAGAAGGTCCGATGTGGACATTCTTCGCACCCATGTCGTGATCAAGCTGTGATGTTACAGATTGAGTCTTTGAGATCTTCTTTGACTCGAGACGATCACGCTCGAGCATGTTCTTGAAGTCCATGTTTCCACCAACGTTGAGCTGGTAGGTGCGATCCAAGTGAACGCCGCGATCCTGGAAGAGCTTGGCCATAATGCGGTGGGTGATGGTTGCGCCTACCTGTGACTTGATGTCATCGCCAACGATAGGAATGCCAGCCTTGGTGAACTTATCTGCCCAAACTGGGTCTGAAGCGATAAATACGGGAAGAGCGTTAACAAAAGCCACGCCAGCATCGATTGCACACTGTGCATAGAACTTGGCAGCTTCTTCTGAACCCACTGGGAGGTAGCAGATGAGAACATCTACTTTCTCAGCCTTGAGGGTTGCGACGATATCGACAGGAGCTTCTTTCGACTCTTCGATGGTCTCGCGGTAGTAGCGACCAAGGCCATCAAGGGTATGTCCACGGAGGACCTTGATGCCGGTCTTTGCTACATCAGCAAATTTAATGGTGTTGTTCTCACTCGCCCACATTGCATCTGCCATATCGAGGCCAACTTTCTTGGCATCAACATCGAATGCAGCTACGAACTTCACATCGGAGATGTGATATCCGCCGAGCACGGCATGCATGAGGCCAGGGATCTCAACGTCTGGCTTTGCATCCTTGTAGTAAGTGACACCCTGAATGAGCGAGTTGGCACAGTTTCCGATGCCGACAATCGCTACGCGGATATCGCCTTTTGTAGATGTGGTCACGAGGACTTCCTTTCGGTATTTATCATCTCTTCCAACCAAGCGATTTCGCGCTCGGAAGATTCCAAAGAATGGCGGCGCCATTCACTGAGGTACTTATCGATTCCCGCTGGTGCTTTCTCTAGCTCGTTGCGCAAAATGGCGGCCTTTTCCGAGAGGCGACGGAGTCGGCCTTCCAGAATTGCTACCCGGTTCTTCTGCGGTGTGGGGCCAAAGAAGGCGAAGCGGACTTCGAAACTGTCATCATCCCAAGACTCGGGACCTGCGCTCTGCGTCATCTCGGCAAAACGTTGCTCCCCCACTGAAGTGAGGTGATAGACGATTCGCGAGCGCTTATTCATGCCACCACGAGTTGATTCGTCGGCTACCGACTCTTCAATCGTTCCAGCTGTAAGCATCCGACGTAATTGGGGATAGAGCACGGAGAAGGAGAGCGCTCGGAAAGGGCCATATATGGCGATGAGACGCTTACGCAGCTCATATCCATGGAGGGCGCCTTGGCTCAGCAATCCCAGGAGGGCAAATTCAAGAGCTTCGCCACGTGTAGTACGCATACTCACTCTCCCCCGTCCTGTTTCTCTCGCAACGATTACTACTCCGAAAGATATATCGATTCGATATATCGTGGCGATAGTTAATCCGAGATATGGAGAAATGGCAACTTTAGCCGCCTGCCGCCCTAGGCGTGTCGGGAAATCTGGGCTCCCCAAGGCTAAGTAGGGGCTGAGTAGGCTCCAGCCATGACCCTCGTGATCCCCTCCCGCATCTGGGAGTACGTGATCGCCGCCATGGTCATTATCTTGGCTCCCGGGCCTAGCGTCCTCTTCGTTATCGCCCGAGCAATTGCCTGGGGTCGGGCGACAGCTGTGGCCACAGTCTTTGGCAATGTTCTGGGCGCTTTCACGCTCTCCATCGCCGTTGCTGTCGGTCTGGGCCCGATCCTGCAACACTCCAAGCTTGCCTACATCTCGCTGCAAATTCTTGGCGGTGCCTATCTGGTTTACCTCGGAATCGACGCCATTCGGCAATCAGCTATGCACGCACTGGATATGACGGAGCAAGGCGATGCCAAACCCAGCAAGTGGCGCTCAATGCGCGATGGATATTGGGTGGGTGCCTTAAACCCCAAAGGCATGGTCTTCTTCGCCGCCATCTTGCCCGCCTTCGTTGATCGGGCGCGGGGACATATCACTCAGCAATTAATTGTGATGGGCGCAATCTTTGCCACCCTCGCCTTCTTCTCTGATGGCTCGTGGGGAATCTTGGCTGGCACTTTGCGCAATTGGCTTGCCACAGAAATTAAGCGGTTAGTAGTTCTTCGTCGCATTGGCGGCTCGGTGATGATAATTCTTGGACTCTTCACGATCATCAATGCCATTGTCGGTACCTCCCGCTAAGGTTTCGCACATGGCTTACAACTCCACTCCTAAGACCGGTCCGCGCGAATTCATCAGTCCCTCGGATCTCACTTTCTCCTGGGATGGTTGTCACCGCTGCCTCTGGCTTAACTACAACCATCAAGTCAAAGCCCCGATGTTTATGCCACTGGTCGGAGATCTTGCTGCTATGCAAGAGGCTTCATATGTAGGTAAAAGTTCGGCCGATATGCACCCCGCTCTGCCAGAAGGAAAAGTCTGGAAACTCGCAGATTGGGTTCAATCGACAAATATCATCGTTGATGGAGTCGATTCCGGCTTCGCCATTCGCGGTAAATATGACTTGGTCATGGAATTTCCTGATGGGACTTACGGCATCATCGATTGCAAATTCCAAGCTCGCGATAGCGATAAGAGCAAGTTCTACTCTCCTCAACTTGAGGCCTATGCCTTTGCGCTAGAAAACCCAGCGAAGAACGCACCCATCACCATTTCTCACATGGGACTTCTTGTCTGGTCGCCCGTCAAAGTGCGAGGAAACTCAGCAGGCAACTTCGGCATGGAACTCTCGTGCAGTTGGTATCCAGCTCCACGTAATCCAGAATCATTACAAGAGCGGTTAGCAGAGTTCATCAAGGTCGTGAAGGGCGATGTGCCGGCGGCGAAAGATAATTGCGAACAGTGCCGATATGTTTCGGCACGTCGCGAGAAACTCGGCGCCGAGTAAATCTGATTTACTGGTGTTACTTATCTTCCTTCTTATGCTTCGCCTCTTCACGAAGCCGCTTCATAATTTCAATCTTTGCATCTGATGCATATTGATCGGCTACATACTCTTGACGAGAGATCGCATGAATGGCTTCCATAATCTCATCAGTTGATTGACGAAGATATTTCAGGTCGCTGGAATCCCCATCAAAGTAGAGCGGCTCGCCAAATACCATTTCCACACGGCGAACATTCGGAACTACTTGGCCAGTGGGCTGAATCTCAGCGGTATTGAACATCGCGACTGGAACGACCGCCGCACCCGATTCAATAGCTAATCGAGCGATGCCCGTCCGTCCGCGATAAAGACGTCCATCAGGTGAGCGAGTGCCCTCAGGGTAGATACCGATGCATGATCCCTGCGAGAGCAGCTCCAGACCAGTCAGAAGCGCGGCTTCACTTCTGCGTCCGCCGGAGCGGTCGACAGGTACTTGGCCCAGGGCGATGAAGGTGATCTTTTTGATGAAACCTTTTATTCCCGGTGAGGTGAAGTATTCACTCTTGGCCAAGAAGGTTACTTTGCGGGGCACGACTAGCGGCATAAAGATCGAGTCACTAAAAGAAAGGTGATTCGAGGCGATGATGACCGGGCCGGTCTGGGGCACATTGCGAAGGCCAGTCACCTTGGGCCGGAAGAGCAAGGTGAGCAATGGAATCAAGAAGGACTTCAACGCTTGATAGACCATGGCTACTCCCTTCCATCGAGTCCGTCTGGTCAGCCTGGAGATATTTCTCCTGAATAACAAAACCTGAGGGGTCTAATTTAGGGGTTCGCCAGTCCTTGTGACACCATCTGAGCGTGGCCGGAGGCGAAGAATTCCCAGAAATTGATGCAATGCGCAGTATTTACCTGCCTGGCGGGGAGATCGCTGTTCTGGTCCTCCACGGATTTACCGGTTCTCCGCTTTCAATTGCTCCATGGGCACGCGCACTCAATGATGAGGGCTTCACCGTTTCAGCTCCACGTCTGACTGGACATGGCACCGATTGGCGAGAGCTCAATCAAACATCGTGGGTTGATTGGTATGAGAGCGCAGAGGCGGCTTTTCTCGAATTAACAGCAAAACATGAACGCGTCTTTGTAGCTGGATTTAGTGCGGGTGGCGCGCTTGCGCTACGTCTGGCACAAATTCGCGGATCAGAGATGGAAGGCCTCATCCTTCTCAACGCTTCTATTTACGATGAGCGAAAAATCTTCTGGCTACTACCGCTGCTCGCGCGAATCATTCCCTCACTTCCCTCATCCACCTCCGATGTCTCCCTTCCTAATCCTCCGAAGCATGGATATGACCGCTTGCCGCTTCGTGCCCTCAATTCACTTCGCAAACTTTGGTCGGCGGTCGAAGAGAACCTCTACTTAATCGACTTGCCACTGATGGTCGCTTACTCTCTCAATGACCATGTCGTTAATCCGCTGTGCAGTGAGACCATCATTGAAAATGTCTTTTCCGAAAATATTCGAGAATTGGTTCTGGAAGAGTCATTCCATAATGTCGCCCTGGACCGAGAAGCTGACATTCTCTTTGAGGTCAGCGCAGAATTCATTCGCGATGTCTTAACCGGCGATTTCACTGATGGATCAGAGTTTGACGAACGTGAATTGATCAACGCCGAATTTGAATCAATCGTTGCCGGGCTTTCGTTGGATGAATCCACGCCTAATACCTATTTGGATCAGTTGGATGAAATCGACGAGTCTGAACGATTCATTGCGCCAAACCCGGTCTTAGGTCGAATAAGTCGTTGGGGACGTTGGACTTTGATCGGATTACTCGGTGGGCCGCTATATATGTTGGCCATACTCACATCTGGCATCGATCCGCTCGGACTCGGAGGGTGGCCTGGTTTAATCGCCTTTGGCGCTGGCGCTATCGGAGTTGCGCGCAGACTTGTTCGTTCCGATGATGATTTCGAGGATGGCGCAATTCTCTAACGATTAGCGAAGCGCTAAATCAGCAACTCCTACTAAACCGGCATCATTGCCCAGCCCAGCAGCGACAATTCGAGGCATGGGATGCTTTCCAAAGAATGGCATGTGACGCTCGAGTGAAGTGCGGGTAGGCGCCAGCAAAATTTCACCAGCATCGATAACTCCCCCACCAATAACAACACAGGCAGGGTCCAAAATTGCGCAGAGCGAAGCGATACCCGCTCCAAGCCAATGGCCGGTGGTATTAAAGCCAGCGAGTGCTACTTGATCGCCTTCGCGCGCAGCTTCAGTGATGTGTTTGCCGGTTAACCCAGCAACACTGCCATCGCCTCGCGCCAATAAATTAAATGCCATATCGGGTGAAGCGCTAATTGCCTCTTTGGTATGACGCAGCAGCGCATTACCTGATGCATATTGTTCAAAACAGCCGCGCACTCCGCACCCACATAAATGTCCGTCGGGAACTACGCGGAAATGACCGAACTCTGCTCCCACACCGAATGCTCCACGATAGAGATCGCCATTGATGACAAAGCCGCCGCCAATTCCTGTGCCGACAGTGACCATCACCATGTGGTCCTCGCCTTGCCCCGCTCCGAAACGAGCTTCCCCCCAAGCGGCAGAATTCGCATCGTTCTCAATGATCACACGCAATCCGGTGAGAGCCCCCAGTGCTGCCTGCAAGTCGATGCCATTCCATCCGGAAATATTTGGCGTTGCCAACATAGTTTTACGATCGGATGAGACAAAGCCTGCCGCAGAAATTCCTACTGCTTCGACTGGGTGAGCTTGATGGAGTTCAAGAATGACTTCTGCGATCGTCTGAGTAAGAGCTTCGCCGCCTTCTTTTGGTGTGTCCCGACGACTGCTTTGAAGAATTTTTCCTTGGGAATCGACTACTCCACCCAAAACTTTTGTGCCACCGATATCAACACCGATGCTCAGAACGCTACTCATGAATATTCCTTTTTGTGGCTCTCTATTAACTTTCGAGCATCTTCTTCAACTGCGAGAGTGCTAAATCAATGGTTGCCTTCTCGGCTTTGGTGCGCATCATCGCGGGCACTGGCATAGAGAGCGCAACGGTGAGCGAATAGGTGACATCAGTCGTATCGTCGCCATTATCTTTGATAAGAAATGATCCACTCATCTCTGTCAGTAAATCTGCGTCGTCCAGCGAGAAAGAGATCTCTGATGGAGCTTTACTCCAGTCATACTCAAGGACGACATGGTCGCGCATCACGCCGGCATCAATCGACATCTTCACCGTTTGAGCTCGACCCTGATCGTCACGGCTCTCCACGCTGACAGACTTAGTCGAGGTCGACCAATCTGGATACGCCTCGATCGCCGAAATCGCCTTCTCAACGAGATCTACGGGTGCGTCGATAGTAATAGTGCTTGCGGAGATATCAGCCATGAGAGAAGGTTATCCCATGGATATCTTCAGCGTTCCTGCCCTCGTGCCGCCCGCCACGGCAGGCAATCTCACCAACTTGATTGCTGAACGCGCGTGGTTTGAACCAGAGCGAACGATGATGTCCCGACCTGTCGGAGATGGCTGGGTTTCCGTCTCTGCCCGTGAAGTAGATGAAGAAGTTCGCGCAGCCGCAAAGGGGCTCATCGCAGCAGGTATTCAGGTCGGCGATCGCGTTGCGCTGATGGCGAAGACTCGTTACGAGTGGACGATTCTGGACTTTGCTATTTGGTATGCCGGCGCCGTCACAGTTCCTATCTATGAAACCTCAAGCACCGAACAAGTGCAATGGATTCTCTCCGATTCAGAAGCTGTTGCGATCATCGTGGAGACTCCTGCATTGCGAGATGTAGTGCAACCAGCCATGACGGCCCAGTGCAAACATATCTGGACGATTACTGAAGATGCGATGCTGCATCTCACACACGGCGGCCGCGATATCAACGATGAAGAGATTGTTCGCCGTCGCGCACAACTCACCCCAGAAACTCTCGCCACACTTATATATACATCCGGCACAACCGGAAAGCCCAAAGGTGTCTCGCTGACCCATCAGAACTTCCTCTCTGAATGTGGCAACGTTGTGCAGGGTGCGAGTGATCTCTTCCTCAAGCCCAATGGTTCGACGCTTCTCTTCTTGCCGATTGCGCACGTCTTCGGTCGCATGGTCCAAGTCGGTGCCATTACTGCCGGACTTCATTTAGCGCATTGCGGAGATATCACTCGCCTGCCACAAGATCTTGCCTCCTTCAAACCAAGCTTTGTCTTAGCTGTGCCCCGTATTTTTGAAAAGATTTACAACGGCGCCGAAGCAAAAGCAACTGATGCTGGTAAGGGAAAGATTTTCCATAAAGCCGCAAATGTTGCGATCGCCTACAGTGAAGGTCTCGACAAGAAGCGCATCTCTCCCCTGCTTCGCATCCAGCATGTCATCTTCGACAAACTCGTTTACTCGAAAATTCGCCACGCCATGGGCGGTAAAGTCGAAGCGGCGATCTCCGGTGGCGCTCCATTAGGCGCGCG
>CAIQXR010000087.1 GCA_903875815.1 uncultured Actinomycetes bacterium | reverse complement strand
GGCTAATGATGATGACGGCAACGCCATTTTCCGCTAACCGAGTAACAAGATTGAGAACTTGCTCAGTCTGGGCAACACCGAGCGCTGCAGTTGGCTCATCCAAGATAACGAGTTTGGCATCGCGAAGAACGGAGCGAGCGATCGCAACTGTTTGGCGCTGTCCGCCGGAGAGCGAAGCAACTTTTTGGCGAACTGATTTTACGGTTTTAACCGAAAGGCTCTGAAGCGCTTTAACGGCCTTGAGTTCCATCTCGGGCTCATTGAGAGTGCCAGTCTTCATATCCTCTTTGCCGAGGAACATATTCTGAACAATGTCGAGGTTTTCGCAGAGTGCGAGATCTTGGTACACAACTTCAATACCGAGATCGCCAGCTGCAACAGGGGAGTGGAGATCTACTTTCTGACCAGCGAAGTGGACTTCACCGCCGTCGTACGGCTGCACGCCAGCAAGGCCCTTAATGAGTGTGGACTTTCCAGCGCCGTTATCACCAACGAGTGCGGTGACTTTGCCGGCATAAGCTGCAAAATCAATTCCTTTGAGAACATCGACAGGTCCAAAACTTTTCGTAATGGCCTTGAGTTCAATGACTGGGACTTCTGCTGACACAGTGATCTCTTTTCGTTCTACTGGTGCTTAATTTCTGGGGGTGGTTACAACCATTTTGCGGTGAATCAATATGAGGAAGATACCTTATAAAACTGAGGATTTAAGCGTGCTTTTCAGATTGTAAAAAAGGGGCTAACGCCATTTCTGACGTTAGCCCCTTTCGTTACTTTTTGGGGATTACTTGACGCCGTACTTAGCGCAAGCAGCCTTAACAGCTGCAGTACAGATGTCCATAGCCTTTGCATCTCCACCAGCTACGACCTGCTGCACGTTTGCAGCCTTGATCAAGATTGGTGCTGATGCGAAGAATGGTGTTCCGTCAGCAAGCTTCTTAGGAGCTACTGGCTTTCCACCCTTGAGGATCTGAACTGCGAGGTCAGCTGCGACCTTTGCTTCAACCTTGAATGGCTTGTAGACAGTTGCTGCCTGGTATCCAAGGAGAACGTTCTGAAGACCTGCAACTGATGCATCCTGTCCTGAAAGAACAGCGGTCTGCTTGTTCTTGTTAAGGATGGTGATCATTGCTGCAGCGTTGTTGTCGTTTGGTGCAAGAACTGCATCGATCTTGCCCTTAAGTGCTGTGAAAGCCTGCTCGAACTCTGTTCCAGCTGTTGGGCCGTCCCATGTTCCCTTCATTGTGAAGGCAGCCTTTGCGCCAGCCTTGTTAAGAACTGAAAGTGCTCCATCAAGGAACATCTTTGCATTTCCGTCTGTTGGATCGCCTGATGAGTAGACGATGCTTGCCTTTGTGACATCCTTGCCAGCAGCCTTGAGGCCGTCAACAACTGTCTGTCCTTCGAGCTGTCCAACAACGGTGTTGTCGAATGATACGTAGTATGAAGCGCCAGCAATTGGGCGGTCATAAGCAATTACAGGAATACCCTGCTTCTTTGCCTTTGCAGCAACTGCAACGCCAGCACCCTTAAGGTCGACGATGATCATTACGCCGCAACCCTTTGCAAGCTGCTGATCAGCAACTGTTGCAAACTTTGAGGTGTCGTTCTGTGCATTCTGTACATCTGGTGTGAAGCCAGCTGCTGAGAGAATCTTTGTGAGCGCAGGCTGATCGCCTGGAACCCAACGTGTTCCTGAATCAGCATCTGGAAGAATTACGCAAGCACGCTTGCTTGTTGCAGCCTGTGAAGCTGAGACGCCTGAAACAGCGAGTGCAGCAACTGCTGCGACTGCTACTACGGCAACCTTTACAGATTTCTTCATGTAGGTAGACCTTTCGAGGGTTTATTCCTTGCGTGGCCAAAGTGCTTTGACCTGAAAACGCGAAGGATTCGTAGCTGAAAGATACCCGCGCCTGCGCAGGCCTGACTAGTCCAGTCGGCTGGATTTCACGCTCAAATAGATAACGGTTTGGTAACGGCCGGCCCGCACAAACTTCTCTGACCAGTTGGGAGGCCTTTTGCCTTTGACTTGGCTTGAGACCCGCCTGAGAATTCTCACATGAGCGAATCTGAGAACTCCTACGAGGCGCCTGGCCAATTTGCCTACGAGCCTTCATCTAATCCACCGAGCGAACCTACTTTTGGACGGGCTGAGCAGGCCCGTAAATTATTCAACGCATTTCTGATCGCCTCTATCGTGGCCTCCATTACGGCGACCGTGGGAGTGATCACCCATCACAACTCGCAAGTCTCAGACTTAATGAATTCGGCTGCATTCGGGAGCGACTCATCGGGTGATAGCAGTTCTAGCTCCAGTGACAATGGCTCGAGTTCAAGTTCGTCTTCCAGCGATGGCAGTTCCAGCAGCAGTGATTCTGCTTGGCCGCCATCTGGCTATACCGAGTGGCCAGATGATTCGAATATTGCCTATAAATGGATAAACCAATCTTGCACTGGAAATTATGGTTGCGTGCACGCATCATTTATTAGCCAGAACGGTTGCTCTAATTTCTATGCGGCCGTGAATTGGCTTGATGCACCAGCAAACGAAAATGGGTCGGTAATTGGTTATAGCAATAACTCTTTACCCTCACTGGGAGCGATGCAAACAGCCACCCTGATCTTTGAAGATACTTCAGATAATGGAAAGTCCGCGCAAATGTCTGAAATCAATTGTGGATAGGGGATAGCGATGGACAATGTAATTGAGCAAGAGTTAGTCCTCGCCACACCAGGTCACCGCATCGGCGCAATACTTGTCGATGCTGGTTTCTATATTCTCTCGGCATTCTTATTTAGCTTGCCGTATTTCATTTGGTCCATGATTACTTGGACCAAGGGCCAGACCCCGGGAAAGCAATTACTCAAGATTCGCGTTTACAACTCAGAGACTTTGCAGCCAGCGAATTGGGGAAAGATGTTTTTCCGAACCGCCTTTCTGCCAGGAGTTTTTGGAGTGTGTATTGCTGTCCCAGAACTAGTCCTACTCGCCACCGGTGATAGTTATTACGGTTACAACCCAGGTGGACTTGCTGGATTCGCATTCTTTGTGCTGATCGCCATTTCACTAGCGATCGGAATTATCGATCTTGTCTGGTTCTTTGGTTCCGAACGTAAGCGTCTTTACGACTATTGGGCAAAGACCATCGTTATTAACGAAGCAGCGTAACGACCCTTAAGGCCGAAGCCACTAGACATTAACCTGCTCTTTGCTCGACATTAAGGGCGGCCAGCCAAGATCCCTTCATGAGATATTTCTTGGTATTAATACCCATCCTGGCCATGATTAAGCGCCAATTGCGGCCGATAGAGAATATGTATCGTGCTAACCATCGTCGCGAGCATGAGAGTCGAATTACGGCTTCTCGTTCGAGGCGCAACGACGATCACTTGTTTACCGGCACATCGCTTTAATCTGACCGTAACCGGGGCCAAATTGGTTCGAGTAGACTTCCCCAATTCCCAGAACTACCCGCCCCGGTAGTCCAATGGCAGAGACAGAGGACTTAAAATCCTTCCAGTGTCGGTTCGAGTCCGACCCGGGGCACCAATAACCCCTCCAATCTGACTAGGCTTCAGGGAACTAGAGAAAATCTTTTTACTCCCCTCAACATAAAGGAACCCCTCGATGAAGCGCATCCTTGTTACTGGCGCATCTGGCTATGTAGGTGGGCGCCTGATTCAAGAACTCCTTCTTCAAAACTTCACCATCCGCATCATGGTTCGCGATATTCGCAAAGTTTCGAGTCAACCCTGGTTTTCTCAGGTGGAGGCGGTCCAGGCAAGTGCTGAAGATCCTGCCGATCTCGACTTAGCCCTCAATGGAATCGATACCGCTTTTTATTTAATCCATTCGATTAATACCGGAACCAATTTTGACGAGACTGAAACTCGCATTGCTAAAAATTTCGCCGATGCGGCAGAGCGCCAGAAGGTTGGCCAGATTATTTATTTGGGCGGAATTGCCAACGACAAGAACATTAGTAAGCATTTGAAATCTCGCGCTCAGACCGGAACTGCGCTCGCCTCGACTTCGGTGCCAGTTATGGAAATCCGAGCCGGAATTATTATTGGATCTGGTTCAGCAAGCTTTGAGATGTTGCGACACCTGACTCATCGTCTGCCTGTGATGACCACTCCGAAGTGGGTGTTAAATAGAACCCAGCCCATCGCAATCCGCGATGTGCTCTGGTATCTCGTTCAAGCCGGGGCGCTTAATAAACCCATCTCTGGCGTTTTTGATATCGGTGGCCCAGAAGTTCTTACTTACGAAGAGATGATGCAGACCTTTGCGAAAATTTCTGGATTGCGTAAACGGTGGATCGTAAAAATCCCGGTGCTCACCCCTGCGCTGTCCTCGCTCTGGATCGGTTTGGTGACGCCAGTACCTACTTCGATCGCCAAGCCGCTCGTGAACTCCCTTATAAGCGAAGTTGTGGCAGATCCCAATCACGCCATCGATGCGATCATTCCTCGGCCGGCTCAAGGTTTGATTCCGTTGGCAACGGCGATTGAACTAGCTCTAACAAAAATTTCAACAAATGATGTTCTTACTCGATGGTCAGATGCCAACACTCCCACTGCGCCCTGGGCGAAGGCACAGAGTGATCCTTCGTGGGCTGGTGAAAAGAATTTTGTCGATCGTCGTGTAGTGATCACCGATGTTCCCGCTGAAAAAGTTTGGGCGGCGATTGAAAAAATTGGCGGCGATCAAGGTTGGTATGGCGCCGGGTACCTCTGGTACTTGCGGGGCTTGCTTGATCGAATGCTCGGCGGAGTGGGATTGCGTCGCGGACGACGGGACCCCATCCATCTGCGAGTAGGAGATTCACTGGATTTCTGGCGGGTAGAAGAGATTATTCCTGGTCAAAAATTACGACTTTATGCCGAGATGATTCTGCCCGGCAAAGCTTGGCTTCAATTCGAAGTGACGAGTAAAGATGGCAAGACTGAAGTAGTTCAAGAGGCTTCATTTTCACCCCGCGGTCTGGGCGGCCAGTTGTATTGGCTAGTTGTTTCGCCTTTCCACTCTCTCATTTTTCCCACGATGGTCCGCAATATCGTGAAAGAGGGATCTCAGTAACGATTCACGCCTGTTACCAAGGCCTCTGACCCACAACTAGTGTGCCTTTTAAGGCGCGGCTATACTTTCCCTAGTTCTCGGGGTCGGTGTAATTCCGAACCGGCAGTTAAAGTCTGCGACCCGTTGGCAGCCAGCTAACGGTGGATTTGGTGAAATTCCAGAACCGACGGTTAAAGTCCGGATGAGAGAGAGCTATTAGGGCGCGATTTTTCGTGCTCTAGTGCG
>CAIQXR010000086.1 GCA_903875815.1 uncultured Actinomycetes bacterium | reverse complement strand
GGCTTGCAAGTCAGCCAAGGTAGAGACTCCGCCACTTGCCACCACAGGTTTAGTTGTTGCAGCGCATACTGACTTTAAAAGTTCAAGATTAGGTCCCGTCAATGTGCCATCTTTGGCAACATCGGTAACGATATATCGAGCACAGCCATCACGATCCAAGCGTTCGAGAGTTTCGAAGAGATCGCCGCCTTCCTTCGTCCAGCCGCGCGCAGCAAGGGTATGGCCGCGAACATCGAGACCAACCGCGATTCGATCACCGAATTCTGAAATCACTTTTGCAGTCCACTCTGGATCTTCCAGCGCTGCTGTTCCGAGATTGACTCGGGCGCAACCAGTAGCAAGGGCTCGCCGGAGCGATTGATCATCGCGAATACCACCCGATAGTTCGACCTTGATATCAACTGACTTAATCACTTCAGCTAATAAATCGGCATTGCTGCCTATTCCAAATGCGGCATCAAGATCGACTAAGTGGATCCATTCTGCGCCGGCAGCCACAAACTCTTGAGCCACTTCTATAGGAGCGCCGTATTGGCTCTCTTGGCTCAATTCCCCTTGCACCAACCGGACAGCGCGTCCATCTTTCACATCAATCGCTGGAAGTAGTTGAAGCTCTTTCATAAGGTGGCGACCCAATTCTTTATCACGTGAGCGCCAGCGTTGCCGCTCTTTTCTGGATGAAACTGCGTGGTGACAAGGTTATCTTTTTCTACAGCCGCAAGAAATTGGCCTCCGTAATTGCCCCACGTGTTAATGGCTCCCGGTACCGCTACGTGAGCAGCATAGGAATGAACAAAGTAGAAGGAAGAGTTTTCTACGCCAGCAAAGAGCCGTGAGTTCTCCCCTGCAGAAATAGTGTTCCAACCCATGTGCGGCAAAATGGGTGCTTCCAGTAAATCAACAGAGCCGGGCCAGATTCCGAGGCCAGCGCCACCATCTTTCTCACTTCCTTGCTCAAAAAATATTTGCATTCCAACACAGATTCCGAAGATTGCTCGCCCAGCATCTAGTCGCGCGCGCAAGGCATCTTCAACGCCCGCACTTTTGAATTGCTCCATGCATGAACCAAATGCCCCAACACCAGGCACTACTACGCCATCGGCATCAGAAATTATTCGTGGGTCTGCTGTAATGCGAATATCGGAGTGTGCTTGCGCGAAAGCACGCGAAGCCGAATGTAGATTTCCAGAACCATAATCCAGAATTGCTATCAAAGAACGCCCTTAGTGGATGGAACTCCAGATACTCGGGCATCGATAGCAACGGCGTCACGAAGAGCGCGCGCGACCGCCTTAAATTGCGCCTCAAAAACATGGTGAGCATTGCGACCTTCGAGAACACGGACGTGCAGTGCAATTCGCGCCTCTGCAACAATCGACTCCCAAATATGGCGACCGAGCGTGGTATCAAATGTGCCAATCAATTCCACGATTTCGGGCTGGCGATGCACGAGGTAAGGACGACCTGAGAGATCGACAGCTGCTTGAACGAGAACTTCATCGAGTGGAACCATCGCATCACCAAAGCGACGAATTCCGGCTTTGTCGCCGAGAGCTTCGCGAAGCGCCTGGCCAAAAGCGAGCGAGGTATCTTCCACTGTGTGATGAGAATCGACATCCACATCACCTGTTGTCTTTACGGTGAGATCAAATCCCGAGTGCTTTCCAAGCTGAGAGAGCATGTGATCGAAGAACGGGACGCCCGTGTCTACAGAGATCTGGCCAGAACCATCGAGAACGATCTCGACACTGACTTTAGATTCCTTTGTCTCGCGCACTACGAGAGCTCGTCTCACTGGATTTACTTCGCTCATTCTCTGACTCGCTCTTCTCTTATTCCTACGTCAACGGGAAAACTAGTATCTGCCTACGACCCTATTATGAAGTAAAGCTCGCGATCTCGGCTAAGAATTGATCATTCTCGTCAGGAGTTCCAATACTTACCCGTAGGTATCCCGGAATTCCGATATCTCTGATCAAAACTCTCCGATCAACAAGCCCCTGCCAGAGCTCTGATGGGCTCTGTTTCATGCCAGTGAACATGAGGAAATTGGCGGCGCTCGGTAAGACCGCGAAACCCAAAGCGGTAAGTCCGGCTGCAACCCGATCTCGTTCAGAAATTAATTGGCGGACACCAGCCAAGAGCAAATCGGAATTTTCCAGAGCTACTTCGGCGATGGTCTGGGTCTGAGTGCTCAAGTGATACGGAAGGCGAGTCACTAACGCAGCGTTAATGATCTCTGACCGAGCAACCAAGTAACCCACTCGGGCGCC
>CAIQXR010000085.1 GCA_903875815.1 uncultured Actinomycetes bacterium | reverse complement strand
TTTGGAATCTGCTTACGTCACTAACCGCCAAATCGAAGCAGCACGTATTGCTATGACTCGTCATATCAAGCGTGGTGGAAAAGTTTGGATCAACATTTACCCAGATCGCCCACTCACCAAGAAGCCAGCTGAAACTCGTATGGGTTCCGGTAAGGGTTCACCTGAATGGTGGATTGCAAACGTTAAGCCAGGTCGCGTGATGTTTGAAATCTCCGGTGTTGGCGAAGAGATCGCAACTGAGGCAATGACTCGTGCGATTCACAAGCTTCCAATGAAGTGCCGAGTAGTTCGTCGTGAGGAGTTCTAATGGCTGATGTACTAACAGCAGAGTCGCTTCGCGCGCTCTCAACCGATGAATTGGGCATCAAGCTCCGTGAAAGCAAGGAAGAACTTTTCAACCTTCGCTTCCAGGCAGCAATTGGTCAGCTCGAGAGCCACGGTCGTCTGACCGCAGTTCGCAAAGAGATTGCACGCATCTACACAGTTTTGCGTGAACGTGAATTAGGAATTGGAGGCGCAGCATGACCGCTAATTCAGCTAATAACGAAGCACGTGGTTTCCGCAAGACTCGTGAAGGAATCGTAACTAGCGACAAGATGGATAAGACCGTCGTCGTAGCTATCTCCGATCGCGTCAAGCATGGCCTTTACTCAAAGGTTATGACCCGCTCACACAAGCTCAAGGCACATGATGAGAACAACGAAGCCGGTATCGGCGATCGCGTTCTACTCATGGAGACACGTCCGCTATCTGCAACAAAGCGTTGGCGCGTCGTTCAAATCCTTGAGAAGGCTAAGTAAAGGAACTGGTGAATTAAAAAATGATTCAACAAGAATCGCGTCTTCGCGTCGCCGATAACACTGGCGCAAAGGAACTCCTTTGTATCCGTGTCCTCGGTGGTTCCTCACGTCGCTATGCGGGTATTGGCGATGTCATTGTTTGCTCCGTTAAGGATGCAATTCCTGGTGGACAGGTAAAGAAGGGTGAAGTTGTAAAGGCTGTCATCGTTCGTACCGTCAAGGAGAACCGTCGTCCTGATGGTTCATATATCAAGTTTGATGAGAACGCAGCTGTCATCCTCAAGGCTGATGGCGAACCACGCGGAACTCGTATCTTCGGACCAGTTGCTCGCGAGCTTCGCGACAAGAAGTTCATGAAGATTATTTCGTTAGCGCCGGAGGTACTCTAAAAATGGCGAAGATTAAAAAGGGAGACACTGTTCTCGTTATCGCCGGAAAAGATAAGGGCGTTACCGGAACTGTGCTCGAGATCGATACAAAGGATTCACGTGTACTCGTCGAAGGTGTTAACCGCGTAAAGCGTCACACCCAAGAGACCACATCTGAGCGTGGCGTAAAGGTCGGCGGCATTTTGACCGTTGAAGCCCCAGTCCATATCTCAAATGTGATGCTCGTCGATGGTGATGGCAAGGCCACTCGCCTCGGAGCACGCGTTGATGAGAACGGCAAGAATGTTCGCATCTCTCGCCGCACCGGAAAGGACATCTAGTCATGACAACAGCAATAGCACCACGTCTCAAGGCGCGCTATCGCGCTGAGATCGCACCTGCTTTGCGCACTGAATTCAAGTACGCAAATGTCATGCAGATCCCAACCTTGGTCAAAGTAATCGTCAACATGGGTGTTGGTGAAGCAGCTCGTGATTCGAAGTTGATTGAAGGCGCAATCCGCGACCTCACAATCATCACCGGTCAGAAGCCACAAGTCACCAAATCTCGTAAGTCAATTGCTCAATTTAAGTTGCGTGAAGGTATGCCAATTGGCGCACACGTCACACTTCGCAACGATCGCATGTGGGAGTTCACAGATCGCCTACTAAGCATCGCGCTTCCACG
>CAIQXR010000084.1 GCA_903875815.1 uncultured Actinomycetes bacterium | reverse complement strand
TCTTGCCTTTGGGGTATGGGGTAATTGGCAGCCCAACTGATTCTGGTTCAGTTAGTCTAGGTTCGAGTCCTGGTACCCCAGCGATATTTCCTAGGAGAAATATCTCTGTGGGTCTCGCGACTCAAGAGAATATGGCCCCGTCGTCTAGCGGCCTAGGACTCTGGCTTCTCAAGCCAGCTACGAGGGTTCGAATCCCTTCGGGGCTACAGTGAGAAACTCTGGTGCGTAAAGCGCCGGAGTTTTTTTATTTCTTGGCGATATGTTCAGATAGGCGAGCGGCAGTAGCAACCACAGCTGCGGCGTGAACTCTGCCCGGTTGACGTCCCAGACGTTCCATGGGGCCACTAATTGAGACTGCGGCAATCACTTTATTGTTGGGACCGCGCACGGGCGCCGAAACAGATGCGACGCCTACTTCGCGTTCACCTACCGATTGGGCCCAACCGCGCCGGCGTACTGCCGATAGGGAAGCGGCGCTAAATTTTGCATGCACTAAGCCGCGTTGCAATTTCTCGGGTTCATCCCATGCCAAGAGAATCTGAGCAGCCGATCCTGCTTGCATGGTGAGTACTGTTCCGACCGGAACGGAGTCTCTAAGTCCAGAGAGGCGTTCGGCAGTGGCAACGCACACGCGTTGATCACCTTGGCGGCGATAGAGCTGAGCGCTTTCGCCACAGGCATCGCGCAGGGCGGCCAAGGCTGGGCCAGCAACAGCGAGCAAGCGGTCCTCACCGGCAGCTGCGGCTAGTTCGGAGGAGCGGGCTCCTAAGACGAAGCGACCAGAGAAATCGCGCGAGACCATGCGATGAAACTCCAACGCAACAGCCAATCGATGCGCAGTTGGACGGGCGATGCCGGTAGCGGCAACAAGTTCGGAGAGGGAGTGAGGGCCTGATTCTAAAGTCGCCAAAATCTTGACGGCTTTGTCTAATACGCCGACTCCGCTATTCTTTCTATCCACAGTCTGATATTGCCATCTCATAATGTGAAATGCAACTGTGGACGAGGAAAAAGTTGAGAGAAGGAAGTGACATGGGAAAGACACTAGCCGAGAAGATTTGGGCCGATCACGTAGTTCGTAGCGCCGCTAATGAACCTGATCTGATTTACATTGATCTTCACTTGATTCATGAAGTGACAAGCCCACAAGCTTTCGATGGTCTACGTCTGGCTGGTCGAAAAGTCCGTCGCCCTGATCTCACCATCGCTACTGAGGATCACAACGTTCCTACCCAGAACATCAATCTTCCGATTGCCGATCCGGTTTCTAAGTTGCAGGTCGACACGCTTCGCGCGAATTGCGCTGAATTCGGCGTACGCCTTCACTCACTCGGCGATCTCGATCAAGGCGTAGTCCACGTCGTAGGACCACAACTCGGAATTACTCAGCCCGGCATGACCATTGTTTGCGGAGATTCCCATACCTCAACCCACGGTGCCTTCGGCGCACTTGCATTCGGAATCGGAACCAGCGAAGTGGAACATGTACTTGCTACTCAGACGCTTCCACTGATTCGCCCAAAGACTATGGCGATCAATGTCGAAGGCACACTCAAGCCAGGAGTTACATCGAAGGACATCATCTTGGCGATCATCGCTCAGATTGGTACTGGCGGTGGCCAAGGCTATGTATTGGAATATCGCGGCGAAGCTATTCGCAATCTGTCGATGGAAGGTCGCATGACGGTCTGCAATATGTCGATCGAAGCAGGCGCTCGTGCCGGCTTAATCGCACCAGATGAGACCACCTTCAACTACGTCAAGGGCAAGCCTCATGCACCGCAAGGCGCTGAGTGGGATGCAGC
>CAIQXR010000083.1 GCA_903875815.1 uncultured Actinomycetes bacterium | reverse complement strand
GTGGCCGCAAGAAGTTGGGAGGCTGAGTTAGATGGAGCCAACAAAAGCTGTACATGATCTCTGGCAGTTAGCCGATATCTTGGGTGCTGTTGTAGTTGTTGCAGTTGCAGCGCTACTCACCATCTTGGTTATCCTCGTCCGCATCATCGACCGCCGAGTCACACAGATTCGCGAAACTTTGACTGCAGCACGTGCCAATACCTCCAACACTGTTTTGATCGATGAGACCGCTAAGGCAGTCGATGCAGTCCTCGCTGAGGGCCTTGAGCATCACCTCTTCCTCGGTCGCGTTCTAGATAAGGTGCGTTCCTAATGAATGTAAAGTCACTTCAGATCTTTAGCGTCATCGATATCGTTGCGCTTATCGCAGGTCTTGCTATCTATCTCTTCATCGTGGGCCGTCAGCTCAAAGCTGTTGGCGCAAAGCTAGAAGAGGCAGCCGATATCGTCTGGCAGATTAAGAAAGATGCCGACATTATCGAACCAGGTCTCGAGCGCATCAACACCACCGGCAACGTTGTTGCTGGCGCGCTGCCATTGCTCTACTCCTTCGCAGAAGGAATTGTTAAAGGTGCAACATATGTACCTGAAGCACATCCAGAAGAGCGCCCACCTAACTTGCCAGCAATGGGCCATCGCCGCTCACGCCTCTTCGAGGGTGTCGGTATCAAGTTAGATTAATTACTAGGTAGAAGAGGCCCTATTTATTAGGGTTGCGATCAGTCGTTAATGGATCGGTGAAAGTATGCGAATACTCACCGATCCATTCGTCTTTCCAAGCCTGTTCATATTTTTCATCGTTGCAGCTGGGCTCATAGGTAGCGAGCAGCTCGCCCACAATTTGAGTGCGGTGCTTCTGGGTTCCACCCATCACTTCAAACCACGCGACATAGAGATTGAATTTGTTCCCGGCGCGATTAGTCCAGAGCGGTGCACGGGGATGCTTAAAAGGAAAGCCTTCTTTACTTAAATCAGCGCTCTCGCCCGCATAGATCGTGGCGTATTCGGTGGGCTTACGGACCGCATCATCCAGCGTCATAATCACATAGACGGCCGGCACTGCTGGCGGAGTCCAACCCGCAAGTGCGCGTGGACCTTCAAAGGGATATCCGGCAAGTGAGCCGAGCCGAATCATTAGAGGTCGTCTTCCCAATCTTCATCTTCAGACATGGTCTCAGCCTTGAGTACTGGCCAATCGGGAAGTCCGGCTTTATCGCGGCAGGCGGTGAAGATATCGATACCTTCTTGCACAGCAATAACAGAGTCGGCGGCATCGACAATGATCTGGGCGCCGTAACCATGCTCACCAATGCCAGAGGCAATGCCACTGTATGGGGCAACGGCATCGGCAAACTCAACGATCTCTTCGCGAGTCATTGGGCGATCGCCTTCCACGCTAATCGAAACGCTATAACGCACTTTCTTCCCCTATCTGATTCGAGCGAGCTTGTGACTGAATTCTTCTAAACTCTTTAAGTTATGGCCTGAGACTACTTCATCGATAAATGGATCGGCGACCATCATGCCGAGCGACATCGGCTTCCAATCTGCAGCATCGCCTTTGTGAGGGTTCATCCAAATAACGCGGAAGGCAACGCGGGAGAGGCTCTCCATCGCAGCGGCCAGTGTTGCTGGATCGCCGCGATCTAAACCATCGGAACAGATAATCGCAAT
>CAIQXR010000082.1 GCA_903875815.1 uncultured Actinomycetes bacterium | reverse complement strand
GGTCGCGTGGGTAAGACCGAAGCTGGCGACGGTGCGAATGATGCGTTCGAGTAAGCCATGAGCAATTAACTCACCACGATGTTCAAGAAGTGATTGGCGCATCAACATGAGATCGGCAAGTAGTTCTGCCGTGTTCTCGTAGTCGCGACCGGGGGTGTGGGCAGCTCCGGCAGAGTGGCGGCGCTGAGTAAGGATCAAGCGGTGGCGAATTGCTGTGGCCTTGAGGCGGTATGGCTCTTCGGCATTGATACGGCGGAAGCGCTCTTCAATTTCAGGTAGTACTTCTAAATCTTTTTCGACAGAGGCAACTAATTCGGCAGATGCACCAGCGATACGCGATGAGACAGATAGCGCTTGGCGCAGCAGATCGAGTTGTCCGAGCATGGCGCGAATAAAGTGACCAGTTTGGAGAGTGATCGCTTCTGTGGTGACTTCTGGAGTGATGTGTGGATTGCCATCGCGATCGCCACCAATCCAAGTACCGAAACTGAGTGGACGAGAGGTGGGGCTGACCGTCACTCCTAGGCGTTGCAATTCCACAGCAAAATCATCGAGGACTTCTGGGATCGTCAATTTAAAGAGTTCATCGAGATAGAAGAGTGCGTTCGCTGCTTCGTCCAAAGGCTCTGGTCGGCCTAAGCGAAGTTCATCGGTCTGCCAAAGGAGATCCACTGCCTCTGCAAGTCGGCGCTTGCGTGCAGGGGTGTCAGCATCGTCCAGCAAATCTGCAATTGTTGCCATCTTGCTTAAGACGGAACGACGAGCTGCCTCTGTGGGGTGAGCAGTAAAGACTGGGCGAACCGAAAAGTTATTGATCCAACCCTGGATATCTTCATTGGTAAATTCTTTGGTCTCGTTCTGCACTTCGATAATGCGATCGACGGCGCGTGATAGCCATGATCCACCAGCTTCGCGATCGGCGGAAAGAACTCGAGCGCGGTGAACTTGTTCGGCAACATTCGCCAAATTGAAGTAGGTGCTAAATGCGCGTACTAATTGAACGCTCTCATCGACCGAAACTTTTTCCAGAATCTCTTCGCCGCCGCCATCACGAACCGCTTTGCGCACCTTCTCTACCAGTGCAAGTAGTTCTTCACTTTCTTGACGAACCAAACTCGAACCGAGGAGATCACCGAGCAGACGAACATCGCTGCGTAGGCCCGCGCCATCGCTGTGGGCGGTCAATCCGGTTGGTTCTGTTGATTTCACGGGCTAATCATTACAGGTAAAACGGCCCCCTCGATCCGAGATCTGCCCCTGGGATGTAACCATTGGGTTAAACCTTCCGGCGGCCGTAGAATTTGGGGGTACCCCCGTCCGTTATGGATTCGGGGTTATTGCTGTTTTCAGGATCGACTCAATCTGCCGAAAGGAGTGCCAACTATGTCGCTCTTTCGCGCCTTCTCCGAATTTGAGATGCCGGCGCGAGCCGACCATGACGAGATCGTCGCCATCACAGCAATTCACGGATTGGTCGCAGCGGCGCAGTCACAGACTGCCCCCCTCCTTGTGGTTACAGCTTCGTCACGTCGCGCCGATGAATTGGAGACAGAACTCGCTTCCTATCTTGGCTCAGAGCACGTTATTAACTTTCCACCATGGGAAACCTTGCCCCATGAAAAACTCAGTCCCAAAAGCGACACCATTGCAACACGTTTTACTTCTCTTCATCGGCTAGCGAGTAAGAATCCGCCACGTGTTGTGGTGACATCAATTCGGGGATTACTTCAGCCCATCATTGCCGATTTAATGGCGGAGAAATTAATTTCCCTAGAAATCGGCCAGGAGATTGCGCTCTCTGATTTGGCAGAGCGGCTGGCGTATTTTGGATATACCCGAACTGACCTGGTGGAGAAGCGAGGCGATTTTGCCGTGCGCGGTGGCATCGTGGATATTTTCGCACCCGATCAAGAACACCCGATTCGAATCGATTTCTTTGGCGATGACATTGAAGAGATTGCTTTCTTCACCGTTGCCGATCAACGAACTTTTGCGCCAGTAGTCGGATCGTTAACGCTTCTGCCATGCCGTGAACTTTTGCTGTCCGACGAGGTAAAAACTAAAGCACGTTATTTGGCGGCGGAGTTTCCAGTCTTGGCAGAGATGGCACACAAGATTGCCGAAGGCATCAGCGTGGATGGCATGGAGTCATTAGCGGCGATGTTAAAGCCAGAGATGATCTCCCTCCTTAGCTTTCTCCCCAAAGATTTCCAGATCGCTTTTATCGACTACCCCCGTATTCGCTCACGAGCGATTGATCTAGTCGAAACCAATAAGGAATTCCTGGAAGCATCGTGGTCCAACGCTTCAATGGGTGGTGCTTCCCCCATCAGCACTGGCAGCGAAATTGAATCGGGCGGATATTTCACCCTCGATGAAATCATCGAGATCGCTGATAACAATGCGCGCGAACACTTTGCTATTAATGCTTTTCAATCGACCGGCGATTTGGACGATGAGTTATTGGCTTATGACGATTTCCAACCAGTGCCTATTTATGGTGGAAAAGTAGAGCTAGCGACAGCTGATATTCATAATTGGCTGCAGCAGGGATACCAAAT
>CAIQXR010000081.1 GCA_903875815.1 uncultured Actinomycetes bacterium | reverse complement strand
GGAGGAGATGAATTCCTGGAGCCCCCCGTCAGGATTGAACTGACGACCTTCCGCTTACAAGGCGGATGCTCTACCACTGAGCTAGGGAGGCGGACTTTCGACTGCCGGATTCTGCAGGGCTAATTATGGCATGAGTAAAAGGGTGCTTTTCCCACGTCTGAAACCGAGTATCTTCAGCCCATGCGCCTCGGGGTTCTCGATGTGGGTTCAAATACGATCCACCTGCAAGTCATGGATACCCATGCCGGTGCCCGCCCCAGCCCCACTTTTAACTATAAAGAAGAGCTCCGTCTCACTGATCACCTTGATGCAAATAATCGAATTAATGACGAAGGCGTTGAAATTCTCCGCAAAGTCATTAAGAGTGCAACATCCCAGGCAAAAACTGTAGGGGTCGAAGAGTTGCTTCCATTCGCCACCTCCGCACTGCGCGAAGCGGCCAATGGTCCAGAGATTATTTCCAATATTAATAAAGAGTTCGATATCGACCTTCAGGTGTTGAGCGGTGAAGAAGAAGCAAAGATCACTTTCCTGGCAGCACGCCGCTGGTTTGGGTGGTCGGCAGGACGTTTGCTCGTCGTCGATATTGGTGGCGGTTCGTTAGAAATTGCATCCGGAATTGATGAAGCTCCAGAAGTCGCTGTCTCCCTTCCGTTGGGCGCAGCGCGGTTAACAAAGAGCCATCTCGTGGGAGATCCTTACACGGAGAAAAGTGTTCGCAGTCTGCGCGACCATATTGAATCGCAATTGGAATCGGTATTGCCTGCCCTCGTTCATCACCAAGAGAGCGATCGCGCGATTGCAACAAGTAAGACACTTCGCACTTTAGCCCGACTCAGTGGCGATTGGTATGGTGGAAATGGCAAGACCATCAAAGCCGACGTCATTCGCAAGATTGCTACTAAGTTATCGAGCATGGATTTCAATGAGCGCAGCGATTTGCCTGGTGTATCAGCTAACCGCGCACGTCAGATTGTGGCTGGAGCGTTTGTCACTGAATCAGTGATGCGCAATCTCGATCTCGAAGCTTTGGAAATCTGCCCCTGGGCGCTTCGCGAAGGCGTGGTCTTAAAGTTTATGGATTGGTCGAAGCAGTAAGCGGAGCAGCAATAAAGTCCACTTGTAACGCTTTCTTTTTGCCCAAATGAACTACCCAAGCATCGCCCGGCTGTAGCTTCGTTACTTCAGGAGCGGCCTTACTCTTCTTCAATATTTTCTCTAACATTTTCGGCAAGACTGGATTATGACTGCAGGCAAGGATCGGAAGACGTAGATCTATCGCGCTCTCCTTCAAGAGCTTGGCGTAATCCAACGACTTCTCTTTATTTTTCTTGTAGGTGTACTCGCTTATTTGGCTCGTAATAATTGGCTCAACACCGAGTACTCGAGTGAGTGATGCAACGGTATCGAAGCAACGAACGGCATCAGAGGTGTGAATCTCATGAATCCCAAAGACCTGATAAATAGCATGCATCCGGGCTGCTTGGAGTTGGCCAAAGTTATCGAGCGGACGATCCTCATCGCCCCCTTGCCATTCCTCACGGGCCAGCGCTTTGGCGTGACGAAGCAGAATCAATGGTGTGGAGTCGAAAGGTACTTCTGCAAACTTGGTAAGGATTTCACCATCAGTATCTTGAGAGACAGTCTCAATAGCTTCCTCTAATGGAATCCATTTCAATTCATCGACTTCGCTATTGGCAACAAAGGGTGTTGCGGGGTCGCGTAATTGCGCCGCCCAATAACTTACTTGCTTGAGCCCTTCAGGCGTGAAGTATTCAACGCTTCCCACGAATGGGCCGAAGTGAGTATCAAAACCGGTCTCCTCAAGCGTCTCGCGATATGCGCAGGAGATTAACTCTTCGCCGCTTTCTAATTTTCCTTTAGGGAGTGACCAATCGTCATATCGTGGTCGGTGAACAAGAACAACTTCTACGTCGCCTTTAGTCTTTCGCCAAATAACTGTTCCGGCAGCAAGAATTGCTGGCTTCATCCGCGGGCCCGATACCACTCAATAGCTTGAGTCTGGAAGTCCACAAGGCGCTCACCATTTTCACCGATGGTATTGCGCTTCCAGGATCCGTCTACCTGCATTCGCCACGCAGCATTATCTGGAGCTATGTAACCGTCGAGTGCTCGAAGGAGCAAACGCTTGTGCTCTGTCTGAGTAATCCGAACCATTGCCTCCACGCGGCGATCAAGATTGCGATGCATCAAATCCGCGCTACCGATCCAGAGTTCATCTTCTCCGCCATTGGCGAAGTGGAAGATACGAGAGTGCTCAAGGAAGCGACCAAGTACTGAAATAGCAGTGATGTTGTCGGATAGGCCAGGCACACCTGCGCGCACTGCGCAGATACCGCGGACAATGAGATCTACTTTCACGCCCATATTTGATGCGCGGTAAAGGGCTTCAACAAACTCTTCATCCAAAATAGAGTTGAGCTTCAAGCGAATGTAAGCGGGCTTGCCAGCGAGATGATTATCGATTTCGCGTTCGATACGTTCGAGCAATCCTGGGCGAATGGTTCGCGGAGCCACCAAGAGACGTTGGAAAGATGTCTGTGGCGCAAAGCCGGAGAGCTGATTGAAGAGTTTATTGACGTCATCACCTAAGACCGGATCACCGCTCAATATTCCGAAATCTTCATACATGCGGGCAGTTTTCGGGTTGTAGTTACCCGTACCCATGTGAACATAGCGACGGATCGAACCCTGCTCTTCTCGGACTACCAGCGAAAGCTTGGCATGGGTCTTGTAACCCACTAAGCCATAAACCACGTGAACGCCAGCGTCTTCCAGCTTGCGTGCCCACTTCACATTTGCCTGCTCATCAAAGCGGGCACGAATTTCAATAACAGCTAAGACTTGCTTACCGCTTTCTGCTGCCTCGATCAGTGCCTGAACGATCGGTGAATCACCGGATGTGCGATAGAGCGTCTGCTTAATCGCTAAGACGTGTGGGTCTGAAGCAGCGGATTGCAAGAAGCGCACGACCGATGAAGTGAATGATTCGTACGGGTGATGCAAGATAGATTCACGGCGACGGATCGCAGCGAAGAACTCATCGGTGGATTCTGGATCGACATCGCGTAAATCCCAGGCGACTTGATTTCTAAATGGTGGGAATTTCAATTCAGGGCGATCTAAATCTGCGATTCGATTAAGACCGGTGAGATCTAGCGGCTCGGGGTAGCGCGAAATATCTTCGGGCTTAATACTGAGTTCATCCATCAAAGTTTTGAGGAGTTCTGGATCGATATCGGTATCTACTTCCAGGCGCACTGGTGGACCGAATTTACGACGCAGTAATTCTTGCTCCATCGAAGCGAGCAAATCTTCGGATTCTTCTTCTTCAATTTCTAGATCCGCGTTTCGAGTCAAACGGAAAGTGTATGAACTCTGGACTTCCATGCCGGGGAAGAGTTCGTGCAAGTGAGCATTAATTACTTGCTCGATCGGAATAAAGCGCTTGCTATCTGTGGCAGCGCTCTCGACAAAACGAGGCAAATTCGATGGCACCTTTACGCGCGC
>CAIQXR010000080.1 GCA_903875815.1 uncultured Actinomycetes bacterium | reverse complement strand
GCTGCTGCACAGTAGAAGATTCACATGATGCCAGGCGCGCAGCCGATGTAATCGGCATTCCTTTCTATATCTGGGATATGGCCGAAGAGTTTCATGAAGGTGTTGTTGAGAATTTCATGTCGGAGTACGCGCAGGGTCGTACGCCTAATCCATGCCTGCGGTGTAACGAGAAGATCAAATTCGCGGCCGTTTTAGATCGAGCAAAGGCACTGGGATTTGATGGCGTCGTCACTGGGCACTACGCCAATATGCGCGAAACTCCCGAAGGTCGCTTGATGTATCGGGCAGTTGATCCAGCGAAAGATCAGTCCTATGTATTGGCAGTTCTCAATCAAGAGCAACTAGCTGGTGCTTATTTCCCACTCGGGGATATTGAAAAGGGCGATGTGCGTAAAGAGGCTCAAACGCGCGGACTCTTCGTTGCTAACAAGCCGGATAGTCACGATATTTGCTTTGTTCCATCAGGCGATAATGCTGGCTGGTTGCGTGAGCGACTAGGAAGTGAAACTGGACCGATCGTTGATGAGAGCGGTCAACAGCTCGGCGAGCACAATGGCGCATACACCTACACGATTGGTCAGCGCCGTGGCTTGGGTCTGACTGTTCCAGCAGCGGGCGGTGAACCGAGATATGTCTTACGCATCGAACCGAAGACCAATACCGTTGTCGTGGGCGCACATAAAGATTTAGCAGTGAAGAAGATCGTGGGAGAGCGGGCAATTTGGTGCGGTCCCACACCGGTAGAAGCAGCGGCCCATCGTGGGTTCGCTCAAGTGCGGGCGCATGGCGCTCCCATCCCGTGCACGTATTCACACGTTGGCGGAGAGATCACTGCCGAGCTCGACGAACCGATCTTCGGGTTAGCAACTGGCCAGGGTCTAGTTATTTACGATGGCGATCGCGTGGTGGGTTCGGCCACTGTCTGTGCGACCGAATAAATTGTGGGTATGAACCAAGCGCGTCATCGCATTACAGAGCTTTCCGAGCTCATTCGCGATCACCAATACCGCTATTACGTTCTCGATAAGCCGATCATTGCTGATGGTGAATTTGATGCACTCCTTAAAGAGTTAGAAGCGCTGGAAAAAGCGCACCCAGAATTAAAAGAACATGATTCACCGACCTCGCTAGTGGGTGGGGGATTTGCTACGCATTTCCAACAGCGCGATCACATCGAAAAGATGATGTCGCTCGACAATGTCTTTGATTCAGAAGAATTGGGCAGTTGGTTTGATCGTGTCGCTAAGAGCGCAACCGGAAATTCGTGGCTCTGCGAAGTAAAAGTCGATGGCCTAGCTATCAATTTGCTCTATGAGAAGGGCCAACTTGTTTCAGCCCTGACCCGCGGCAATGGCACGACCGGGGAGGATGTCACCCTCAACGTTCGCACTATCTCTGCCATCCCGCACCAACTCACGGGCAAGAAAATTCCTGAATTACTGGAAGTGCGCGGCGAAGTCTTCTTTCCAGTCGAAGCTTTTAATCAATTTAATGATGATTTAGAGGAAGAGGGTAAAGAACGCTTTGCTAATCCGCGAAATGCGGCCGCCGGCTCACTTCGCCAGAAAGATCCACGAGTGACAGCAAGCCGACCGCTCTCGATGGTCGTTCACGGGATCGGCGCCCATACTGGATTTACTTTCGATAGTCAGAGTCAAGCGTATGAATTACTCAAGGGATGGGGTCTTCCCACTAGCGCCCGTGCGAAAGTTGTCACACGACGCGAAGAAGTTGAAGAGTTCATTTCTTACTATGGAAAACATCGCCATGATGTCGAGCACGAAATTGATGGCATTGTCATCAAAGTCAATGAACTTGCCATACAACAAGAGCTCGGTTTCACCTCTCGTGCCCCTAAATGGGCAATCGCTTTTAAATATCCACCCGAGGAAGTCACCACCAAACTGCTCGACATTAAAGTGAGTGTGGGTCGCACGGGTCGAGTGACGCCATTTGCTTTTATGGAGCCCGTTAAAGTCGCAGGTTCCACAGTTACCAATGCCACATTGCATAACGCTTCGGAAGTAGTTCGCAAAGGAATTTTGATCGGGGATTACGTCATCATTCGCAAAGCGGGCGATGTTATTCCTGAAGTTTTAGGCGCGGTTGTGGAAAAGCGAACAGGAAGCGAACGAGCATTTGTCATGCCCACTCAATGCCCTGATTGTGGCTCTGAGTTGCGGGCCATGTCGGAGGGCGATATTGATTTGCGTTGCCCCAATTCACAGAGTTGCTCAGCGCAGTTGGTCGAGCGCATTTATTACATCGGTTCCCGCGCTGCTCTGGATATTGATGTCCTTGGGTACGAAGCCGCCGCCGCGCTCCTCGCTGACAAGTTAGTGTCGGATGAAGGCGATCTGTTCGCGCTGACTGCGAAGGATCTCTCCAAGTCGCCATTTTTCTGCAAAAAAGATGGAACACTCGGCGCGAATGCCGCAAAATTTTTAGCTGCGCTGGAAGGCGCTAAGCAGCGTCCACTGTGGCGCATGTTGGTGGCGCTCTCCATTCGCCATGTTGGGCCCACTGCTGCGCAAGCCTTAGCCACTCGATTTGGTTCTATCCACGCGATCAGTGAAGCAAGTGCGCAGGAACTTGCCGATGTGGATGGTGTCGGTGCGATTATCGCTGAGGCCGTCATTGAATGGTTCGGTGTGAAGTGGCACCGCGAGATTATTAAGAAGTGGGAGAAAGCAGGAGTTAATTTCGCTGGCCAAGTCGCCGCCTCGACTGCGCCACAAACTTTGGCTGGCCTCACCTTAGTTGTGACGGGCTCACTCGTTGATTTCACACGGGATGGCGTAGGGGAGGCGATTGT
>CAIQXR010000079.1 GCA_903875815.1 uncultured Actinomycetes bacterium | reverse complement strand
CTTGGTAGATCGCCTTGAAGAATGATGCGATCGCGCTTGCGTTCGATATCTGGATCAGGAATCGGAACTGCGGAGAGCAACGCCTTGGTATATGGGTGGCGCGGATTGGCAAAGAGCTCTTTCGTAGTGGCAACTTCCATAATCTTGCCGAGATACATCACGACAACGCGATCAGAGATATGTTGAACGACAGAGAGATCGTGAGCGATGAAGAGATAAGACATTCCAAATTCAGTCTGTAGATCATCGAGAAGATTGACTACCTGAGCTTGGATCGAAACATCGAGCGCCGATACAGGTTCATCGCAGACAATGAGCTGGGGGCGAAGTGCAATCGCACGAGCAATACCGATACGTTGGCGCTGGCCACCAGAGAACTCATGAGGGAAGCGATTGACGTGCTCGGGGTTGAGACCAACGCGCGCAAGAAGTTCCTTGATCGCAGCGTTCGTTCCGCCTTCTGGTTCGATGTTGTGGATCTTGAAAGAAGCTTCGATGATCTTTCCCACGGTCTGCTTGGGATTCAATGATGAGTAAGGATCCTGGAAGATCATCTGCATGCTGGAACGAATATCTTTGAGGGCATTGCCCTTAAGCGTGGAGATATCGGTGCCGTTGAAATCAATGGTTCCTGATGTGGGATCGTAGAGACGAGTAATAGTGCGGCCCACAGTTGTCTTACCGCAGCCAGATTCGCCTACGAGACCAACGGTCTCGCCACGCTTTACTTCAAAGGAGACGCCATCGACCGCCTTCACAACGCTCTTGCTGCGCGAGAAAGCGCCACCATGGGATTCAAAGTACTTGGTGAGGTTCTCGACCTTGAGGATGGTCTCGCTGCCTGCTCCAGTCACAGATGCAGTGGGAGTAGTCGCGCTCATTATTTACCCTCTTTACTAACTTTACTAATGGTCAACAACGTCTGGGAATCAAGATGGCAACGTGAGCGGTGGCCATCGCTTCGGACAATGCTCTCTGGTTTGGTGGTGAAGCAGAGATTGCCAGGCACTCGTGATGCGAATTCGCAACGCGGATTAAAGGCGCAACCCTCAGGCAAACTAATGAGTGATGGTGGCTGACCGGGAATAGTCGAGAGACGCTTGCCATGCTTCTCATCCAAGCGTGGGATCGAGCTGAGGAGACCTAGTGTGTATGGATGCTGTGATTGATGGAAGATCTCTTCGACGCTGCCCTCTTCAACCAAGCGACCGGCATACATCACGTTGATGCGATCAGCTACTTCAGCAACAACGCCGAGATCGTGAGTAATCAGAATAACTGCCATGTTAAATTCTTTCTGCATATCTTTCAGCAGATTAAGAATTTGAGATTGGACTGTTACATCCAGCGCCGTTGTTGGCTCGTCCGCGATAAGAAGTGAAGGATTGTTGACGAGCGCCATAGCGATCATCACGCGCTGGCGCATGCCGCCAGAGAACTGATGCGGATATTCATCGACGCGCTTTGCTGCATCCGGAATACCGACGAGGTCAAGCATCTCAATCGCACGCTTGCGCGCCTCTTGCTTGCCGCCTTCGTTGTGAAGGAGCCAACCTTCCATGATCTGATTTCCGACGGTGTAATAAGGGTGGAGTGAAGACATCGGATCTTGGAAGATCATCGAGATCGACTTGCCGCGAATTTTGCGAATATCTTCTGCGCTAGCAGTGATGATGTCGATATCGCCCTCTTCGCGATGAACGATTACTTCACCGCTGATTTGAGTGCGCTTAGGGTTGTGAAGGCCCATGATCGCCATGCTGGAGACTGACTTTCCAGAGCCAGATTCGCCCACGATAGCCAGGGTCTCACCGCGCGCCACGGTAAAGGAGATGTCATCCGTTGCCCGGACTAAGCCGGCATCGGTAGGGAATGCGACCGAGAGATGCTTAACTTCGATAAATGGTTTCATGCGACTCTCACTCGTGGGTCAAGAAT
>CAIQXR010000078.1 GCA_903875815.1 uncultured Actinomycetes bacterium | reverse complement strand
GATTTGCGATATCTCGATCGCGATCCATCTGTGCAACTAATTATTACTGGCGATGGCCCAGCGCTCAGCAAATTGCGCGCCGAATTGCCGCGCGCCATTTTTACAGGTTTTAAATCGGGCGAAGATCTTGCCGAAGTCTATGCAACGCTCGATCTCTTTATTCACCCCGGCCCCAATGAAACTTTCTGCCAGAGCGTTCAAGAGGCGCTTGCTTCGGGAACTCCCTGCATTGTTCCCACAACTGGCGGGCCCTCGGACTTAGTCACTCATGGCAAGACTGGTTACATCATTCACACCCATCGCCCGGATGAACTCGAAGCAGCTGTGCATCACTTCATGATGCGTAATGACCGCGTGCAGATGAAATTGGATGCCCGCGCTTCTGTGGTGGAGCGCACCTGGGAGCGAATCAACGGTGAATTAATTGGTCACTACCAAGAAGTTCGTACTCATGTTCTCAACTCTAAGGAAATCGCTGCATGAAAATCGTTCACGTTGCCAATTTTTACGGTCCGAACTCTGGTGGAATAAAGACCACTCTGCATGCACTCGGCAAGGGCTATCTCGAGCATGGCCACGAATTCACTTACATCGTTCCCGGCACTCGTTTGCAAAGTGAAGAGACCGCCTTTGGTCGCAAGATCGAGCTGCCCAGTTTTATCCTGCCTGGCTCAGGCGGATACCAGATGATTAAGAGCAATAAGCAATTGAAAAAGGTGCTGGCAGAACTGAACCCCGATCGACTCGAAGTCTCCGATCGATTTACTTTACTTTCACTGGGTCGGTGGGCGCGCGCGCGGAATGTCCCCTCACTCGCCTTTAGTCACGAAACCCTCGATGGCTTGGCCAAGCGATTTCTCCCGCTGCCCAAGTTTCTTCGCACACCATTGGTTAATTGGCATAACCGCAAATTGGCAAGCGCCTTCGATCGCATCATCGCCACCACAGATTTTGCGGCACGTGAATTCAAAACAATCGAGATTGAGAATTTGGTGAAAGTACCGCTGGGCGTGGACCTCACAACTTTCCATCCTAAGAATCGTGATGAGGAATTCCGCACCGAATTACTGAAAGGATCCGAGCTTCTTCTCGTTCATTGTGGCCGCCTCTCTCCAGAAAAAGAACCACAACGTTCAGTAGAAGCTCTCAAAGAATTACGCAGCCGTGGCATTGATGCCCGGTTAATCATTATTGGCACCGGCCCGATGTGGAAGAAAATTCGCGCTATGTCTCAGGGCCTACCCGTCGAGACGTTGGGATATATCTGTGATCGCAATCGCGTTGCAAAAATCTTATCTGCAGCTGACATTTCACTAGCACCCGGCCCGCTAGAGACATTCTGCTTAGCAGCGCTCGAGTCACTTGCTAGCGGAACCCCTGTAGTGGCATCACAGAGCAGCGCAGTCGGAGAATTTCTGGCGCTCGATCAAGAGATTCCAGCAGGCGCAGTCGCACCTGACACAGCAACTGGTTTCGCAGATGCGATCCAGACTCTTCTCCACATCCCCGGTATTCGCGCCATGGCCCGAGCCGTTGCAGAAGAATTGCCGTGGGCTCGCTCTGTCTCACTCATGCATAACGTGCATGGCATCACTTCCGTTGGTGAGCGCGCGCCTTCGGTTACCACTCGACGTCGCGTAAAGATCGAAGCTGCATCGTGAGCACGCTGGCCTTTCCTACTTTTACATTCGCCGTCATTGGCGATAGCGCTGCATTCGGCACTGGCGAACTCGACGAACATGGAAATCCCCGCGGCTGGGCTTGGCACTTGGCTCAGAATTTTCGTGAAGAGGGGAGCTATATC
>CAIQXR010000077.1 GCA_903875815.1 uncultured Actinomycetes bacterium | reverse complement strand
AGCTTCTTCTGAGTGAACCAGAGGTAGAAGCCGATCATGATTGCCAGGCCGCCGCTAAGACCGATCGCGACGATGCCCAATGGCTCGCCACCGACCTGCCAGTAGATGACAGTCATCAACGCATAGAAGGCCGCGAGACCTACAAATAAACGCCAGCCAGCCTTCATTTAGTGGCTCCCATCGAGATCTGTGTGTGCCATATGTGGGTAGTGGAGATCAAATGCCGGACGCTCGGAACGAATGCGTGGCATAGATAGGAAGTTGTGGCGAGGAGGAGGGCACGATGTCGCCCACTCCAAAGAAGCTCCGTAACCCCACGGATCATCAACGGTGACCTTAGGCGATTTACGACTAATCCAGACGTTAATGAAGAATGGAATCATCGAAAGCGCCAAGAGGAATGAACCGATTGTTGAAATCGTATTCATCGTTGTAAAGCCATCGGTTGCCAAATAATCGGCGTAGCGACGTGGCATTCCCTTAATTCCCAACCAGTGCTGGATCAAGAAGGTGAGGTGGAAACCGAAGAAGAGAGTCCAGAAGTGGATCTTTCCAAGGCGCTCATTGAGCATATGTCCGGTCATCTTCGGCCACCAGAAATAGAAACCGGCGAACATTGCAAAGACCACAGTTCCGAAGAGGACGTAGTGGAAGTGAGCGACGACAAAGTATGAAGCAGAAACCGCGAAGTCCATCGGAGGGCTAGCGAGAATGATGCCCGTTAATCCGCCGAAGAGGAAGGTGATCAAAAAGCCCATTACCCAGAGCATCGGAGTCTCGAAGGAAACGTGACCACGCCACATTGTTCCGATCCAGTTAAAGAACTTCACGCCGGTTGGCACGCCAATAAGGAATGTCATGAAGGAGAAGAACGGCAAGAGAACCTGACCAGATGCGAACATGTGGTGCGCCCAAACAGAGACAGAGAGCGCAGCAATGCCGATGGTCGCGGCGATCAAACCCTTGTAACCAAAGACTGGCTTGCGGCTAAAGACCGGAAGGATCTCGGTTGCGATACCGAAGAACGGCAATGCAAGAATGTAAACCTCAGGGTGTCCAAAGAACCAGAAGAGGTGTTGCCAAAGCATCGCGCCACCATTGGCTGGATCAAAGAGGTGCGACCCGAAGAGTCGATCTGATTCCAATCCAAGGAAAGCTGCTGCCAGTGGCGGGAATGCGAGCAGAACGAGAATCGAAGTAAGGAGAACGTTCCAGCTAAAGATCGACATGCGGAACATCGTCATGCCAGGCGCGCGCATGGTGAAGATCGTGGTGATGAAGTTGACGCCGCCAAGAATGGTTCCGATACCGGAAATTGCTAAACCAATAACCCAGAGATCGCCACCGATTCCTGGTGAGTATTGTGAATTAGCGAGTGGTGCGTAGGCAGTCCAACCAAATGATGCAGCGCCACCTGGAGATAAGAATCCACCGAAAGCCATAAGGCCGCCGAAGAGGTAGAGCCAGTATGAAAGCATGTTCAAGCGAGGGAAGGCAACGTCTGCTGCACCGATCTGCAGCGGCATGATGACGTTTGCGAAACCAACAAAGAGCGGCGTAGCAAACATCAAGAGCATGATCGTTCCGTGCATGGTGAAGATCTGGTTGTACTGCTCGTTGCTGAGGAACTGCAGGCCTGGACGAGCAAGTTCTGCGCGGAGCAAGAGCGCCAAAATTCCGGCGATCAAGAACCACGCAAATGAGGTCATCAAATACATGTAACCGATCGTCTTGTGATCAGTTGAGGTTACCCACTTAACGAATAGTCTGCCTTTGCTCTCCTTGTAAGGACGAGAACCTGCTGGAGTTGTAGGCGCTACGCGCTCTGCATAAGTAGTCATCGATTACGCCACCTTAAGTGAGGAGATATAACTTTGGTACTCGGCTGGAGTTACCACTTTTACAGTAAAGAGCATGAGTGAGTGGTCGCGGCCGCAGAGAATGTTGCATCGACCAGGGAACTCGCCCAACTTGTTCGCAGTGAATTCCAAGTGATTGGTAACGCCTGGAAGATTCTGCATTTGAATCATGAAGGCTGGAATCCAGAAACCGTGATCAACATCTGATGCGGTGAGATTAAAGCGAACTCGCTCCCCTTGTGGAAGAACAAGCGTAGGTCGCTGGGCAGGTGTGCCAGTGATGGTGGGATGCGCAGGTGCATCTTGGTAAGTAAATTGCCAAGACCATTGAATCGCATTGACGTCGATGACGTGCGAAACAACACCAGGCGCAGATATTTTCGTTACACGAGATTCATCCCGAGCGGTGAAGTAGAAAAGAACGGCGACGATGAGGAATGGAATAAGTGTGTAAGCGACTTCAGTCGGAACGTTATAACGAGTCTGCTTAGGAAATTCCGGTCCATTCTTCTTTTTACGATGGCGGAAAACTGGCCACAAAATAAGCACTGCGGTGAAGACGCCGACAACGCCCGCTGTAATCCATGCGCCTTGCCAGAGTGGGAGCGAGGTGTCATTGACACTGGAGACGCCTTTAGGAAAACCCATTCCCGAAACTTTGGAAGAAGAACATGAGGTCAAGGTGGCTAGACCACCAGCTGCCAGAACGGCAGTGCTCAGAGCGCGCTTTAATTGCATGGGTGAAGAATATCGGGCGCGCTCGCTTCTCCCACCCGCTAGGGGTAGCCTTCGGCGGGTGGTTTCCATCACCTCACATTTCCAGTCCGAATCCCCTCTTCATCCGGGGGCAAAACTGGCTCTGCCGAGCGTTTTTGAGCAATCGTGGCCTGATCCGGCAAAACTGGGTGATGACTCTCGATCGGCATCAATCCTTCTCCATGAGGCCACCGAAACCCTTGCTGGCCATCTCGGAGTTCGCCCCGCCGAACTGGGTTTTCTCGGCGACCACTCCTCCGGCTTTCATATCGCCCTTTCCGGGCTGCTTACCCCTGAATCGCGACTGATCCATAGCGCGATCGACCGTCAGGACCTCTTTGCAGTGGCAGCGCATCACCAGGCTCGCGGGGGTGTCAACGAAATTCTCGAAGTGGACTTGGATGGCCACATTTCATGGCCAAGCGAGATAGCTTCGGCGTCTCCAACGATTAACGAGCCGAGCAATCGGGGTCGCCAAGTCATTGCCTGGCAACTCATGAATGGTGAAACCGGTGGCATAAACCCAGCACCCCAAACTGATTCAGTGCCAATTTTCTACGATGCCACGGCGAGTGGCGTCCGAATTCCCCTGCCTTCGAATTGGAGTACTGCGCTCTGGGATTCACGGAGTTGGGGCGGGCCATCTGGTCTGACAGTTTTTGCTAGACGCGAGGGATCTGCTTGGCGAAATCCGCTCCCTCATCTCAATAATCGTCTTACTCCTGAAGGAGTCTCTCCGGCCTTAATTATTCTGAGCGCTCTCTCCATCGATAGTTGGGTAGCCGACGAAAAGAGTCAAGCACTAAAAATTGCTCAAGCCAATGCACGGATTCGTGGCTACATCACAGAGGAGATTGGTGATGTTGATATCGCCTCCCCTGCCGATGCTAGCGATCATCTCCTCTCCTTCAGTTTCCTCTTTGTTGATGCCGAGAAATTGGTTCATGATTTAGCGGCACGAGGTGTGGCTGTTGATTCCGGATCAGCCTGCAACTCCACCAATTTAGAACCGAGCCATGTCTTGGCCGCAATGGGTCGATTGACGCAAGGAAATATTCGCTTAACTCTGAAACACAATCTCCTGCCAGAAGATGTCGATCTCTTACTCTTAGCACTGAAAGAGTGCGTTAACGCGCAACGATCGTGATCAATCCGCTTAACGAAAGTGACGCCCTTGATTGTCGGGGCATGCGTTGTCCCATACCGATTATTAAAACCGCTCAAAAACTAAAAGATATGGAAATCGGCGAAGAGTTGATCCTGCTCAGCGATGACCCCGCAACTAAGCCTGACCTTGCTGCGTGGGCGAGAATGCGAAATCAATTCGCAGAAGAAATAGCACCCCAGCGCTACCGAGTGCGCAGAATTAGCTAGCCAACAAGATTGGGGTTGATGAACTTGGCGATTTCATCTCCTGCCGAAGCGCCATAAGCGCCAGCGAAGCGTGCCAAGAAATCATCTTTAGTAAAGCGGTATTCCTGCGTTCCTTTTGTCTCTAAACAGTACGTTGCCAACATAGAACCGATCTGGGCGGAGCGTTCATATCCAAAGCCCCAAGAAATTCCCGCTAAGAAGCCTGAGCGAAACGCATCGCCTACTCCTGTCGGATCGACTTTCGCTTTCTCCTGTGGAACGCCGACTTCAATAGTTTCAATAGAACGACCTTCGATTCTCACACCTTTAGAACCGAGGGTCACAATCCGAATCTCCACTTGATCGAGTAATTCGGAATCACTCCACTCAGTCTTCTGCATGGCAAGAGCTAATTCATACTCATTAAGGAATAGGTACTTCGCACCAGTAATAAGGGAACGAATATCTGGACCCTCCATCCGCGCCATTTGCTGGGAAGGATCCGCGCCGAAAGCAATGCCCAGTTGGCGAGCGGTCTCAGTGTGGCGAAGCATTGCAGTGGGATCATCAGGTGAAATTGTGATCAAATCAAAGGTGCCAGTCTTCGCAATGATCGGAGCTAATTCAATTTCCCGAGCTTCGCTCATCGCACCTGGGAAGAAAGATGCCATCTGATTGAGATCTAGATCTGTGGTGACCATAAAGGTGCCGGTGTAAAGGTCAGTGGAGATTTTCACATGCGAGGTGTCGACACCATGACGAGTAAGCCAGGCATCGTAATCGGCCCAATCCTTGCCTACCGCTGCAACCAAAATAGGGTTGAGGCCAAGGGCGCCCATTCCAAATGCGATATTGGCACCGATTCCGCCTCGGTAGATGTCAAGGCTATCGACCAGAAATGAGAGCGAAACTGTGTCGCGGGAACCTTCAACGATGGAGTCCGTGAACTTTCCTGGGAAAGTCATGATGTGATCGCGACCGACTGAACCTGCAACAGCAATTCTCATGGGCTGTATTAAACGCTAACCGAGCAAATATAGATGCGCGACAGGAGGTGAAAAGCTAATTAATTAAAGTAATTAGTTGAAGGAATCGCCGCAGGCGCATGAGCCTTGCGCGTTGGGGTTATCAATGGTGAAACCCTGCTTCTCGATTGTGTCGACAAAATCAATGGATGCGCCCATGAGGTAAGGGGTGCTCATCTTGTCGGTGACGACTTTAACGCCACCAAATTCAGTGACGGTGTCGCCATCGAGTGCGCGATCATCGAAATAGAGCTGGTAGCGAAGACCACTGCAACCACCTGGCTGCACGGCAACGCGCAGGCTGAGATCATCGCGACCCTCTTGCTTGAGGAGTGCTGATACCTTCTCAGCAGCTACATCGGTAAGAAGGATTCCTGTGGCAGTTGATGCCGCAGAGGTAATGGTGATGTCTTGGGTTGTCTCAGTGCTCATATCCGAAGGTTACTCCATAGAATATGGATATGTCCCTCCAGAAACTCCTTCTCGTTGGCGCTGGTCAACCAGGCATCGACCTTGCCAGTGAGCGTGGCGTCTCCTGCGATGGCGAACTTCCAGCAGCGAGCGACCCGGATCTGGTGGCTCGTGCGATCTCGGCAAAGGCGGCACTGGGCTCTCGAGCCATGATTCTTGGGCATCACTACCAGCGAGATGAAGTCATCCAATTCGCCGATATCACCGGTGACTCTTTCAAATTGGCGCAAGCTGCCGCCGATAACCGCGAAGCAGAGTTCATCTTCTTCTGCGGCGTTCACTTTATGGCCGAAAGCGCCGACATTCTTACGAGCGTGAATCAAAAAGTAATTCTGCCTGATCTGGCTGCGGGTTGTTCGATGGCAGATATGGCCGCACTTCATCAAGTCGAAGATTGCTGGAAGCGGTTGGGCGAATTAGGCGTAGCGAGTAAAACTCTTCCGATTACTTATATGAATTCGACTGCAGCAATTAAATCCTTCACTGGTAAAAATGGTGGAGCGGTCTGCACCTCATCCAACGCTGAACGGGCGCTTACGTGGGCTTTCGAGCGAGCTGAGAAAGTTCTCTTCCTTCCTGACCAACACCTTGGGCGAAACACTGCTGTCGAGTTGCTGGGCATTCCCCTTGATAAGTGCGTGGTGTGGAACCCATGGAAGCCTAACGGCGGCTTGACCGACCACGAGATTCTTAACGCAACGATGATTCTCTGGCGCGGTCACTGTTCGGTTCATGGCCGCTTCTCTCGCGAAAACGTT
>CAIQXR010000076.1 GCA_903875815.1 uncultured Actinomycetes bacterium | reverse complement strand
TTGTCTTGACCCTAACAATCTTTTGGCGCAATTTCTTCCGCAATATGGCCAAATCGAGCGCACACCTGTTCGCTTACAGAGAAGAACCCTCCCCCAGGCCACTTGGGCCCGAGAAAGGGTTCAGAAAGTAAACGAATTAATAATTCAGCGGCTGCTTCAGTCTCCTCTGGCGCTGCTGCTTGCTTTGGAGCGAGCGCTTCGAGATCGACTGCCTTGCCAGACTTGGTCACAACTTTGACGCGACCGAGAACCTGTGCGAGTGCCTTTGCGCGAGCAACTTCAGCGACCATGGTGTTGATCTGGCCAGCTTGGGAAATTTCCTTGATGAAATTATCTGGCGTCATTCCATAACGCTGTGATGCGCGAACGAGATATTCAGTAAGTTCATTTTCATTAACGCTGACCTGCTCGGCGGTAACGATGGAATCAAAGAGGATCTCTTGCTTAAGTGAAGTGATCGTCTGCTCAGTTACTTCTGCGCGATGGACTTCATCTTCAAGTCTGCCTTCGCCGGCGAGGTGATCGTTGACTTCGTCATCGATGATGCCTTGTGGAAGTGGGATCTCAATATCTTTAAGGAGTGTCTCGACGAGGAGGTCGCGAGCATGTGCGCCCTGCTCGAGATGCTTGACGCGGTCAAGACGAGTCTGAATATCTTCACGAAGTTCGGCAACGGTATCGAACTCGGAGGCAGTCTTTGCAAAATCATCATTTAGCTCAGGAAGATCGCGACGCTTCACAGACTTCACGGTGACAGTAACTTCACCCTTCTCGCCATCCTTCTGGCCAACGAGTTGAGTTTCAAACGACTTGGATTCACCAGCATTAAGACCGGCGAGCGCCTCATCAAGACCATCAACCATGCGGTTGGTGCCTACTTCGTAAGAAATATCGTTTGCAGTTCCACCGTCAACGGCTTCCCCATTGATGGTCGCAACGAGATCGAGTGAGACGAAGTCGCCATTCGAGATTGCCTTCTCCACTGTGGTGAGGCTTCCAAAGCGAGCGCGAAGAGCATCTACCTGCTCATCAACTTCAGCATCGGCGACGACGACATCTTCAACAGTAAGAGTCATCTTTGAGAAATCAGGAAGCTTGAGTTCTGGACGAACATCTACTTCAACAGTGAAAGCGAGCTTCTCGTTATCAACGAGCTCAGTGATATCAACTTCTGGACGGCCAATGACATTGACCTTGTTCTCCTTGGTTGCTTCAGAGTAGAAAACAGGAAGAGCGGAGTTGATCGCTTCATCCAAAATTGCTGGACGGCCAACGCGCTGCTCGATCATTGCTTGTGGAACTTTGCCCTTACGGAAGCCAGGGATGGTGACCTTCTCAGATAGAGATGTATAGGCACCCTTGATATGTGGCTCTAGCTCGGTGAAAGAGACTTCAATAGAAAGTCGAACACGAGTTGGGGAGAGAGTTTCTACTGAGCTTTTCACGTGACTCCTTTGAAGAGTATTGCTGCATTTTCGTTGGGACTAAAGACTGCTGATCGTTCTCTGATGAATTACTGGTCGGGGCGGGGAGATTCGAACTCCCGGTCTCCTGCTCCCAAAGCAGGCGCGCTAGCCACTACGCTACGCCCCGTGGCGTAAGTGAGAAGTGTAGAGGTTAATTTCCCCTCTCGTTACCGACCTAGTAACCTATCCCTCACAGGCAGGCCCGCCCGCCATCCCCGGCGCACCAACAGTGCAGCAAAGGTGATGGGGAGCACGAAAAGCCCGCCGAAACCCTCGCGGGTGTAGCTCAATGGTAGAGCCCCAGCCTTCCAAGCTGGCCATGCCGGTTCGATCCCGGTCACCCGCTCCATATTTATCTCGACTCATCTCCCCTATTCGCGACTCCCCCAGACTCCCTTTAATTAGGAAACCGACCCCACCTCTTGGCAGGTGTAACTACCGGTCAGAGTCAGGGCATCGATGGAACTCGTGTTGTAGGCCGAAACGGTAATGCTGATTCCCGATGCTGAGGCGCCATCGTTCAC
>CAIQXR010000075.1 GCA_903875815.1 uncultured Actinomycetes bacterium | reverse complement strand
CTCAAAAGTCTTGGTGCCCGCATCGGCTTGATCATCGCCGGCGCCCACGCCAGCAGCAGAGATGAGATCTTCCATCTCGGCCTCTACCTTCGCCAGTTCAGCCTGCAAACGGGTGAGATCTTTACTTAATTCAGTGCGAAGCGCCTTTACTTCTGCGGCGCTCCAACTTTCTGCGCCTTCTTCAACGACATGCGGTGCTGGAGCTGCCTTAATGGGCTTGAGACCAGCGCCCTTCTTCATCGTCTTATTCGGACGAGGTGGGGGTGGCATTACTAAGCGGCGCTCTTCAATAACAACTTCTGGACCAGCGCTCACTTCATGCGGGGTCACGGTAATAGTGGTGGAGTCACCTGTCGTGGTGCTCTGAAGTTTTGCCGGAAATGGCTTGCCTGGCGCCTTCTTCGCGCTCTTGGCAAGAGTTGGCTTAACGATATTTGGTGAGCGAGTGGGCGCTGCCTTCTTAGCAGGTGCTGCTTTCTTGGTAACGACTTTCTTTGCAGGGACTGCCTTCTTAGCTGACGCAGCTTTCTTCGCAGGAGCAGCTTTCTTAGCGGCCACCTTCTTGGCAGCAACCTTTTTAATGGGAGCGGCTTTTTTGGCGCCTGGTTTCGCTGAACTCTTCTTCACGGGTGCTGCTTTCTTCGCGGGCTTGGCCACGCTGGATTTAGTCGCAGCTTTCTTGCCGGACTTCAAGATCTTTCCGATAATCGCCATGCTCTTTGCCTCCAGACCCCGAGTTGCCTCCAGACCCAGTTCGAGTCCGTTTGAGCCGTAAATCTCACTTGAAGGTCGAAGGCTAGACCCTCGGCTGGGCAATTCCAAACCTATCCTCGGTAGACTCCCGCCTATGTCGCAATTGAGCGCTCTCTCAGCCCAGATTGACCTGCCTCAGGTCGAACACGCCATCCTTTCCTTCTGGGAGACCCAAGAAATTTTTCAGAAGAGCGTCGCTGCTCGCGATGGCGCCCCGCAATGGACTTTCTACGAAGGCCCTCCAACTGCGAACGGCATGCCTGGAACTCACCATATTGAAGCTCGCGTCTTTAAAGATCTCTTCCCTCGTTATCAGACGATGAAAGGCCAGCAAGTAATTCGTAAAGCAGGTTGGGATTGCCACGGTCTGCCGGTAGAAATCGCGGTAGAGAAAGAACTCGGATTTTCCGGCAAGGGCGATATCGAAAAATTTGGCATCGCAGCCTTTAATGAGAAGTGCCGCGACTCCGTCACTCGCCATGTCGATGCCTTCACCGCCATGACACGGCGCATGGGCTTCTGGGTGGATTTCGATGAGGCTTATTGGACGATGTCGCCCGAGTACGTTGAAAGTGTTTGGTGGTCGCTGCAGCAAATTTGGAAGAAGGGCCTGCTTGTCCAAGATCACCGCGTGGCGCCTTATTGCCCACGTTGCGGAACCGGACTTTCTGATCATGAATTAGCGCAAGGCTATGAGACCGTCACGGATCCATCTGTTTTCGTTCGCTTCCCCGCCACCAGCGGTCCTGCTTTTGAACTGGGTGCAGCCTTCTTAGTCTGGACGACTACTCCGTGGACTCTGGTCTCCAATACCGCAATTGCTGTAAATCCAGCAGTGGAATATCAGATTGTTGAAGTTTCTGCGCATCATGAAGGCGCGGCCGATACCACCGAGCGGTTAGTGGTTGCCGCTAACTTGGCACACACTTTGGTGAAAGATCCAGCCGATCTCACCGTTCTGAAATCACTCCAAGGCAGCGATCTCGAGCGATCCACTTACGCCCGCCCCTTTGATCTCGTAGAAATTCCCGATGCCCACTTCATCATCCTCGCTGACTACGTCACGATCGAAGATGGAACAGGTCTGGTGCATCAAGCACCTGCATTTGGCGCCGATGACTTACTGTCATGCCGCAAATATGGCTTGCCGGTCGTCAATCCGGTTGCACCCGATGGCACATTCCTGCCTGAGATTAGAGATGTCGGCGGGCTCTTCTTTAAAGATGCCGATAAGCCGCTCATCAAAGATTTGAAGACTCGTGGCCTGCTCTTTAAGCACCTGCAGTACGAGCACTCCTATCCTCACTGCTGGCGCTGCCACACCGTGCTTATCTATTACGCGCAACCATCTTGGTACATCAAGACCACTCAGATCAAAGAAGCTCTGCTTCGAGAAAATGAGAAGACGAATTGGCAACCAGAGACCATTAAGACCGGTCGTTTTGGTGATTGGCTTAATAACAATATCGATTGGGCAGTTTCGCGAAATCGTTACTGGGGCACTCCCCTCCCGATCTGGCGCTGCGCCAATAAGCACGAGTTCTGCATCGGCTCACTGGCTGAACTCAGCGCGCTCTCTGGCCAAGAATTAGTTGGCACCGATCCGCACCGTCCTTTTGTCGATGACATTCACTTTACTTGCGCCGATTGTGGCGAGCAGATGGATCGTGTCTCAGAAGTAATTGACTGCTGGTACGACTCTGGATCTATGCCATTTGCGCAATGGGGATATCCGCACAAGCCAGGTTCGGTGGAAAAGTTCGAAGCCTCCTACCCTGCCGATTTCATCGCCGAAGCGATCGATCAAACGCGCGGCTGGTTCTACACCTTGATGGCAATCGGAACTCTCGTCTTTGATGAGAGCTCCTACGAAACTGTTCTCTGTCTCGGACATATCTTGGATAAAGATGGTCGCAAGATGAGTAAGCATCTAGGAAATGTGCTCGAGCCAATCGCGCTCATGGATCAACATGGCGCCGATGCGGTGCGTTGGTACATGCTCGCCGCTGGTTCGCCGTGGAGTGCGCGCCGAGTAGGCCACGATGCGATCTCTGATGTCGTTCGAAAGACGCTTCTTACTTACTGGAATACCGTCTCCTTCTTTACGCTCTACGCCACAGCTGCAGATTTCACTATTAAGACATCAGCATCCGAACTTGCGACCCTCGATCGATGGATTACTTCAGAACTTGCCACCCTCACAGAAGGAGTCGATGCCGCTTACGCTGCCTATGACTCTCAAGAAGCGGGTCGTCTCATCGCAGCATTCATCGATGATCTCTCCAACTGGTATGTCCGACGTTCTAGGCGTCGCTTCTGGGATGGCGATGGCGCAGCGCTTCACACTCTCTACCGCTGCCTCAAAGAGCTCACACAATTAATGGCGCCGATGGTTCCATTCATCACTGAGCATGTCTGGCAGAGCTTGGTTCGCGTGGTGGAAAGCGGCGAAGTGGAGTCAGTCCATCTCACCAACTTCCCGGTCGCCAACGCTGCTGAGATTGATCTTCCACTTGCACATTCCGTTCGACTCTCACGCCGTCTCGTTGAATTAGGTCGCGCAGCTCGAGCAGAATCGAAAATCAAAATTCGCCAGCCACTGGGCCGTGCGCTCGTTGCCGCCAATGGTTGGGAAGCTATGGACGCTGAAATCCGTGACCACATTGCCGATGAACTCAACGTGGTCAGCCTTGATGAGCTTGCCTCTGCCGGCGCCGATCTTGTCAGCGTCTCCATTAAAGCCAACTTCCGCACGATTGCAGCGCGTTATGGCGGCGATGTTCAACCAATAGCAACCGCTATTACCTCAAGCGATCATGCCGCACTCGTTGCTGCGCTTCGCAGCACTAATTCCCACACCCTGGAATACACCGCCGAAGGCGAGAAGCGCACTGCTGAAATCACGCTTGAGGATCTCGTTGTTACCGAGACCCCTCGATCTGGCTGGTCAGTTGCCTCTCATTCAGGTGAGAGCGTCGCCCTCGATTTAGAGCTAACCCCAGAATTAATTGCTGCTGGTTTGGTCCGCGAAATCATTCGTGCGATTCAAGAAGAGCGCAAGCAATCTGGCTTTGATATCTCCGATCGAATTCACATCACCTGGAATGGTGGCGAAGATATCGCCGCTGCTTTCGCTAATTCTTTGGAAGAAATCTCCGATGAAGTTCTTGCACTCGGCGCTAT
>CAIQXR010000074.1 GCA_903875815.1 uncultured Actinomycetes bacterium | reverse complement strand
TTCTTCCCTTGAGACCTAAGTTCTCACAGAGTGTCTGCTGCCAGAGGCGCATCGCCTCGGGATCGCGTACGGGTGTGAAGCCGTAGTAGAGAATGATTTTCTGAAGTTCCACGGGGTTATTGTAAATCGCCCTCGGGCTTTGCGGAAATGGGGTGATAACCTTCCAAATATGAGGCGGGATATCCAAGCGCTACGCGGTCTTGCCGTGCTGGCTGTCGTTGCCTATCACGTGGGCGGCTTGGGTTTTAAAGGTGGATTCCTCGGCGTCGATATCTTCTTTGTGATCTCGGGTTATGTCATCACCAAAAAGCTCTCACAGAGCGAAGGGTCACTAGGCCACGTTCTCAAAGATTTCTATCTTCGCCGTATCCGCCGCATTCTTCCAGCATCGGTCATGGTCATCGCTCTCACTCTTCTTGGCTCCTATCTCTTCTTATCACCGCTCTCATTTCACCGCATTGCTATGGATGGCTTTGCGGCCACATTCTTTATTCCTAATCTCTTCTTCCTGCATCAACAGACCGACTATCTCAATCAAGGTCTCGACGCCTCACCATTCCTGCACTATTGGTCGCTCGGAGTGGAGGAGCAGTTCTACTTCATCTGGCCGATGGTTTTCTACGCGATCTTTCGCAAGAAGATTGCCCCAGTACTTATTTCATGCCTCCTATTTGCAGGCCTAGGAATTATCTGGACTTCGCATAACTCCGTGCAATCGTTCTATCTTCCCTTTACTCGCTTCTGGGAGTTCATGGCAGGCGCAGCCCTTATCTATGTGAAGCCACCGAAGAAGGCCGCATGGGCAGGTTTAGCGTTGCTTGCCTGGGCAACTGCCATCATCGCAACTTTCGCTATCAATAACACGCATCCGACCCCGGGAGTGACGACCCTGATTCCCGTTCTCGCTGCCGCCGCAATTATTGCGATCGGATTTAGCGCGCCATTCTTACGCCCACTAGCTTGGTTAGGCGATATTTCGTTCTCGCTCTATTTAGTTCACTGGCCAATCATCATCTTCTTCGCCAGTGGCAAAACTTCTCTCGCATTGACCACCAGACTTTTGATTCTCGTTCTTTCAATTGTTGCGGCAGCGCTTCTCTATTATCTGTACGAGAACCCGGTTCGCCGAAGTAAGAAAATTGCTGGCAAATCTTTGGCAGTCCTGTTGGTAGCTCTACTTGTCGGCGGGCTTAGTGCTGGTTCGCTGCAGGCAGCTTCACGTCATATTTCCACTTCCACCAAAAGCTTTAGCATTGACATCACCGAGCCCATTATTTACGCCGATGGCTGCCACCTTCCCTTTGATGTCATAACCGCAAAGAGCTCATGTCTCTTTGGCGATATCACTTCCAATAAAACAATTGCACTGGTGGGGGATTCCCATGCGGCGCAATGGTTTGCAGGATTAAATGCGGCTGCCACAAGCCAGCATTGGAAATTGTTGTCGTTGACTAAATCGAGTTGTCCTCCTGCGATCTGGGCTATTACTCGGGCTGGTGCTTTGGATTCCTCATGCATTACTTGGGCAAAGAAAGTTCAGAGCGAATTATCACAAGCAAAGCCAGCGATAATTTTGCTCAGCAGCTATACCCAGTATCAATACATCATTAAGCCACACACAGCGGTCTCTACCAGTGCGACGCTGGCGGGAAGCTCTTATGCCGATATCTGGAGCGCTGGCCTGCGCGACTTTATTTCACCGCTTCTTCCACTTACGCATTCGCATGGCACTACCGCCGCCACTCGAATCATTATTTTGGGTGACACGCCAAATCCGCCAACAAATTCTCCATCGTGCTTGGCAAAGAATCTCACGGCGCCCCATAACTGTGACTTCGCCTATCACGCCAGCGCTGCAACGCTTGCTACGCAATCACTTGCTCACAGCCGCAGCCTGACCTATATCGACCCCACTGTCTGGCTCTGTGCCAGCAGTAAGTGTTCGGCAATTATTGGGGGGCACAACGCTTATCGCGATGCCAGCCACATCTCTGTTCCGACCTCAGAATATTTGGCGGCTCAATTAGCAACGGCCCTCGGTCTCCAATAACGAGAACCTCGGGCCGCAGCTGCGAAATTAGTTACTGATTAGGCAAAGCGAATCAGTGAAGCAATTCCTACGATCAAGCAATAGATAGCGAATGGATAGAGGGTGCGGGTTTTAAACCAACGCACAAGGAATGTCAC
>CAIQXR010000073.1 GCA_903875815.1 uncultured Actinomycetes bacterium | reverse complement strand
TCTTTATGGGCAATGCTCAAGGCGGTAAAAAAGTCTTTAGCTTTGGAAAGTCCAAAGCTAAGTTGCAGAACAACGACGTGCCAGCAAATACTTTTGCTGACGTTGCAGGCGCAGATGAAGCTGTTGCCGAACTCCGCGAAATTAAGGATTTCCTCTCCGATCCCAAGAAATACCAAGCAATTGGCGCCAAGATCCCTAAGGGCGTACTTCTCTACGGCCCGCCAGGAACAGGTAAGACCCTGCTTGCGCGTGCAGTAGCAGGCGAAGCAAAGACTCCGTTCTATTCAATTTCTGGCTCTGAGTTTGTGGAGATGTTCGTAGGAGTTGGCGCATCGCGAGTGCGCGATCTCTTTGCGCAAGCAAAGGCACATGCACCAGCAATTATCTTTATCGATGAGATCGATGCCGTAGGTCGTCAACGTGGCGCTGGCATGGGTGGCGGACACGATGAGCGCGAGCAAACACTGAACCAACTGCTCGTTGAGATGGATGGCTTTGAAGGTAATGGCGAAGTAATTTTAATTGCGGCTACCAACCGACCAGATGTTCTTGATCCTGCTTTGCTTCGTCCGGGCCGATTCGATCGACAGATACCGGTGGATCGCCCTGATCTGAAGGGACGCCTGGCGATTCTCGAAGTTCACGCCAAGAATAAGCCGCTGGCAAAGTCTGTAGAGCTCAATGATTTCGCCAAGCGCACACCTGGTTTTACTGGCGCAGATCTTGCCAACGTATTGAATGAAGCAGCGCTTCTTACGGCTCGCGAAAATGCAAAGGTCATCACCACTACAGCACTTGATGAAGCTATTGATCGCGTGATGGCTGGACCTCAGCGCACGACTCGATTGATGACGGAAGAAGAGCGTCGCATTACCGCCTATCACGAAGGTGGTCATGCACTAGTTGCTGCTGCCCTTCCTCATACCGATCCAGTACACAAGATCACCATCATGCCGCGTGGTCGCGCGCTCGGTTACACCATGATCTTGCCGGATGAAGATCGTTATGCAACTACTCGTAATCAGATGCTCGATCAATTGGCCTATTCATTAGGCGGTCGCGCTGCTGAGGAGTTAATCTTCCACGATCCAACAACAGGTGCTTCTAACGATATTGAGAAGGCGACCAATCTTGCTCGTGCGATGGTCACCCAGTATGGAATGACAGAACGTATTGGTGCTATCAAGTTGGGAGTCTCGGATTCCGAGCCATTCTTGGGTCGCACTTATGGCCACCAGCGCGATTACTCAGAAGAGGTCGCAGGTATCGTTGATGAAGAGATCCACAATTTGATCGCAAATGCTCACCAAGAAGCTTTCGATATCTTGGTGACTAATCGCGAGATTCTCGATCGTTTAGTCGTCGAACTTCTTGAAAAAGAGACCCTTCTTAAAGATGAGATTGAAAAGATTTTTAAGGGTATTAAGCGAAATAACAATCGCCCAGCCTGGACCGGATCGGCTACTCGCTTGCCAAGTACGGTGCCACCAGTCGCTCTCTCACCAGCAGCGCCAACTACACCAGTCTCTGAGCAAGTAGAAGAAGCTGATGAAGTGAAGCCAGTGGTGAAGAAAGTTGCTAAGCGCGCACCAAAGAAAACCACCGAGTCGTAAATGAGTGATATCTCGCCAGTTTCGATGGGACCGCATGACGGAAGGGCTCGTTCTGACTTTGATCAAGAGCGCGCAGAAAAAGCCGTTCGCGAGTTACTCCTATCAATTGGCGAGGATCCTGATCGTGATGGACTTCGCGATACACCTGCTCGAGTAGCGCGCGCTTTCAAGGAAAATTTTGCGGGGCTCTGGCAATCGCCAGAAGAAGTCCTCAGCACTACTTTTGATATCGGCCACTCCGAACTCGTCATCGTTCGTGATATCGAACTTTTCTCTCATTGCGAACATCACCTCACGCCATTCCATGGCGTAGCGCACATTGGGTATATCCCTGGCGATGATGGTCGAATTACGGGCATTTCCAAGTTGGCTCGCTTGGTGGATCTCTATGCCAAGCGCCCGCAAGTGCAGGAACGGCTCACCTCTCAAATTGCTGATGCCCTGGTTGAAGTATTAAAACCGGCTGGCGTCATTGTTGTGATTGATTGCGAACATATGTGTATGTCGATGCGCGGTGTGAAAAAGAGCCAAGCGCGCACAACAACGAGCGCCGTTCGCGGTTACTTGCGCGATCCGGCAACTCGAGCAGAAGCGATGAGTTTGATACTTTCATGAGCCCCGACCGCACTGTGGTGATGGGAATTCTCAATCTCACACCCGATTCATTTGCTGATGGTGGTCGCCACTTTGAATATTCCGATGCGCTAAACCGCTCCCAAGAAATGATTGCAGAAGGCGTCGACATTATTGATGTCGGAGGCGAATCAACTCGTCCCGGCGCCGAACGCGTCTCAGAGAGTGAAGAAATTGATCGGGTTGTACCGATCATCACTGAATTGGTCGAACTCGGCGCAGTGGTAAGTGTCGACACCATGCGCGCTGCAACTGCGCGTGCCGCAATCGCGGCCGGTGCCACATACGTGAATGATGTGAGCGGTGGCTTAGCCGATAAAGATATGGCTGCTTTGATCGCTGCAAATCCTTCCATTCAATATATCGCCATGCACTGGCGGGGCCACTCGAAAGAGATGCAGAATTTGGCTACTTATAAAGATGTAGTTCGCGAAGTAAAAGCAGAGCTGGAAGAACGCGTGGAAGAGCTGCTGAAAGCCGGCATCAACGCGGACCAAATCATTCTCGATCCTGGAATTGGTTTTGCCAAGACCGCTGAACATAATTGGGAGTTACTGCGAAACCTCGATCGCCTATCACTCTTAGGATTCCCATTACTAGTGGGGGCTTCGCGCAAGAAATTCTTAGGAGAACTTTTGGAGCGTCCCAATACCGACGAGCGAGATTTCGCAACCGTTGCACTCACCACCGAATTGGCGCGTCAGGGAATCTGGGGTGTGCGCACCCACTCGGTGAAGCCACATCGCGATGCCATCGCCGTCGTAGAAGAGCTCTCGAAATGAGCGATCAGATTCGCATTGAAGGAATCACAGCAAAAGGTTTCCACGGCGTATTTCCAGAGGAGAAGCGCGATGGCCAACTCTTCATGGTTGATGCTGCCCTTACCCTGGATTTAACAGCCGCATCCGCAAGTGATGACTTGGCCCAAACCGTGGATTACGCCGCCGTCGCTCGCGATATTGAATCGGAAATAACTTCTGGATCTTATGATCTGATTGAGAAATTAGCGGGAGTCATTGCGGATCGCATTCTTGAAAATTACCTTCTACTCACCGGAGTGGAAATTACTGTTCATAAGCCGCAAGCAAACCTTGGCCTGACTTTCACTGATTTGGCAGTGACAATAACTCGCACTCGATGAAAGTTGTCATGGCGCTCGGTTCGAATTTAGGGGATCGCGAAGCGAATATCGAAGGTGCAGTAGCCGAGTTAAATAAAATTATGGAGATCACTCATCTCTCGTCATTGATTCAGACAGATCCGGTCGGTGGACCGGCACAGCCCCAATACCTCAATGCAGTGGCGATTGGTGAAAGTGATCTCTCGCCGGAAGAGTTGCTGCAGGAAGCACTTCGTATTGAAAGTGAATTGGGCCGAGTGCGCCTGGAAAAATGGGGACCACGAATTATCGATATTGATCT